>NZ_JACJOZ010000043.1:0-113940 GCF_014695795.1 Phormidium sp. FACHB-592 | reverse complement strand
CTCATCGGTCAGGTCACTGTCGTAGTAAGGCTGACTCATATCCTCAAGCCATGTAGATGTCACTCTTCTGGTATCGCGCCTTTGTGACCGTAGTTGTCTTCTACTTCACATACATTTACAAACAGTTTCTCAGGCAATGGCATGAAGGTAAAGCTAATTCAAGCTCTACCTTCATGCCATTGCTAAGTTAACCTATAGCTGCCATTTGGTAGGGATGTGTTTATATAGAGTGCTATTGAAAGGAAGGGTGAAAGAGTGTAAATACATGAGCTTAGATCACTGCAATGCACTCAATTTCAACTAGAACATTTTTGGGTAGGCGAGATACTTCAACACAGGCACGGGCAGGCGCGATCGCGGCTTCAAAGTGTTGGGCATAAACTGCATTCATTGCTGCAAAATCATCCATTGCTTGTAAAAAAACGGTGGTTTTCACTACATCAGCAAACGTCGCTCCAGCCGCTTCTAGAATGGCTTGAAGGTTTGCAATGACCTGTTCTGTTTGCGCTGTAATGTCGTCTACTCCAACAATGTCACCTGTAGTCGGGCTAAGTGGAATTTGACCAGCGACAAAAACAAGCTGACCACTGGCAGCGATCGCTTGATTGTAGGGACCTACAGGTGCAGGCGCGTGCTCGGTACGAATAATTTTGTGAGACATAGTTAGGAGAAGGCTAAAGGATAAAAAGTGGCAAAAGGCAAAAATAGCAAAAGAGAAAAACCAATGATAAGGAAAAGATAGAGAGAAAATTGAAGTTTTTAGGCTTCTTTAACGCCTTTAGACTTTATCCTTTAGACTTTCTTAGATCACTCCAGGTCGAATGCCATAATGCCGATAGCGCCAGTAATCTCGCAGGATACGATCGTGATCAAAGCATAGGTTTGTCGGCACTCGCCACGGCTCAAACACCTCCAAATGCTTGGCATCATCACCTGCTGTTGGTTCGCCTTGCGCGATCGCTAGAAACACAATACTCAGGGTATGCTGACGTGGGTCTCGGGCTGGATCGGAGTAGACGTGGAATTGCTCAATCAACTCAACCTGCAAGCCAACTTCTTCCTCAGCTTCTCGTTTAGCCGCTGTTTCCACTGCTTCGCCATAATCTACGAAACCGCCCGGAAGCGCCCAACCGTGTGGCTCGTTGAGGCGTTCAATAAGCACGATCGGTCGGTGAGCGCGATCAGTTAGCTCAATAATGATATCTACTGTTGGAGTTGGGTTGCGATAAGCCACGTTCAGGTCTTTCATCTGGTAGGTTTTAACCCTGGAACACCATGATAGAGTCAAACCAACGCCGATTGTACGTCAACCTTCTCTTCCCAATCTCATGACTCGTTCCGACTCGCACCCAGCTTCGCCAGCCCGAATGAGCGGTATTTTACTGCATCCAACGTCTTTTCCCAGCCGGTTTGGCATTGGCGATTTAGGACCACAAGCCCGTGACTTTGTTGATTTTCTAGCTGAAACAGGGCAACGGCTCTGGCAAGTGCTGCCCTTGGGCCCGACAGGCTTTGGCAATTCGCCCTACATGTGCTATTCGGCGTTGGCAGGCAATCCCTTACTCATTAGCCCAGAGCGACTGCGCGATCGTGGCTTACTGAATGAAGCAGATTTCGATGGAATACCAGCTTTTGCAAGCGATCGTGTTCACTTTGATCAGGTAGCACCCTACAAAATGGGGTTGTTGGAGAAAGCGTGCGAAAACTTTAAAAACTACGCTAACGATGAACAAAAGCAGCAGTTCACCGCCTTTTGTGAGAGCAAAGCTTACTGGCTGGAAGACTATGCGCTGTTCATGGCATTAAAGCAAACCTCAGGTGGTGCAAGTTGGCATACGTGGGAAGTGGCGATCGCATGGCGTAAACCTGATGCTCTTGAAGACTGTCGCCAGCGTCTTACGGCTGAAATTTTTCATCAGAAATACTTGCAATACGAGTTTTTCCATCAGTGGTCTGATCTCAAGCAGTATGCCAACGCTAAAGGGATTGAAATTATTGGCGATATCCCCATCTACGTTGCTCATGACAGTGCTGACGTGTGGGCAAACCCCGAAAACTTTTGTTTAGATACTGAAACAGGTGAGCCTGCACTCATGGCGGGTGTACCGCCCGACTACTTCAGTGCGACCGGCCAGTTGTGGGGCAACCCCGTTTATAACTGGGATCATTTGCAACAATCAAACTTTCACTGGTGGGTCGGACGGTTCCGCGCCATGCTGGACTATGTAGACTTGATTCGCATTGACCACTTTAGGGGCTTTGAAGCCTACTGGGCAGTCAAACAAGGCGAAGAAACTGCCCTGGATGGAGAATGGGTGCAGGCTCCTGGCAAAGAGTTTTTTGAGGTCTTGCGCGAACAACTAGGCAGACTACCAATTCTGGCTGAAGATCTAGGTGTCATTACGCCTGAAGTAGAAGCACTGCGCGACCAGTTTGAGTTTCCGGGTATGAAGGTGCTGCAATTTGCCTTCGGTTCTGATCCTGAGAACCCATTCTTACCGTTTAACTATCCCCACCGTTGCGTTGTGTATACAGGTACTCACGATAACGACACGACGGTTGGCTGGTTTAACCAACTGTCTGATTACGAGAAAGGCAATCTTTGGCACTATCTCGGCAGTTTCAGTCCAGATGGCATCCAGTGGGACCTTATTCGGTTAGCGCTCAGTTCGGTCGCTAGTCTTGCCATTATTCCATTGCAAGATATTCTCGGTCTCGGTACAGAAGCTCGAATGAATTTTCCGAGCACTGCTGAAGGTAACTGGCAGTGGCGCTATCATGACGATGCGCTGCATGGCGAGTTGCACGATCGCCTCAAAAATCTTACCAGGCTCTTTGGTCGCGCTCCGGGGCAATAGTTTAGTTGTGTCTTGCAAATTCTCATAAAGCAACCGTTTTGCGCTTTGATTGTTAAAAGCCAACGGTCAGAAACTTCGATCGCTAAATCCGGTGCCGAATGTAATTGAGATCAATTACTGATATATCACGTTGAATTAGGCGTACGCGATCGCCCCCACTAAGACGAAATATCAGGCTGGCATTCTCAACTGCCAATTTTGCGCTATGGGCAGTTGTCTCTTGCTGTCAGCGGTAGATTTCTTAGCGCTGCCTTTTCGACCAACTAACTTATTCAACTAACGCCCAGCCCAGCCGCGTTGGCTGCTCGTATACCCGCTTAAGCGTGTTCAAATCTCTGGGCGAAAGGGGCGGCGGCTCACGAACCTGAGAGAAGTACATCACATCGGTTTGGGCTTGGCTATGCCCCCAAAGACCTAGCGCGTGACCCAACTCATGCCGTGCAGCAGCTCGAAGGTACAATGATGCCTGATCAGGACGAAGTTGAATGGTGCAACGGTGAGCAAGCATAGGCTTCGATGCTGCGTCTTCAAGTGAGCCTTTGACATACACCTTGTAGCTTGTTACCGCCGATCGCACGCGACCCAGTTGCAGCGTTGGGCGTGGTTCTCGTTGGGATTGACCGGATGCACTCTCTTGCTTAGGGTCTGGAGACACTTCAAACGTTAGCGGTGGCGGTGATCGCAGTACAACAATGTCTGCTTTATCAGCCTGGGTGACAAGCGTTAACGGTAAGTAACGATGCCACTCCTGCACGGCTTGGTTCACCGCTTTGATCCAGGTTTGCGACCGCTGGGCAGTAAAGGGACTCGCAAGCTCTGTAGGAGTTGGCGGCTGCACATAGACCCTTACCGGAAACTGTGACCACACTAGATAACCCACAGGCACCGTTTCAATCTGGTCAAAATAGTCGCCTGCTTGAGAGGCAGTCCAGGCTGCTAGTGCTGGTGGCAATGGGTGCACTTTGAGCGGGAAATCTGGATCGGCATCTGGCTTAGACAGTTGAGCGATCGCCGCCCTATTCAATGAGGTGCCCAGCACTGCGGGTGAGATGTTGGTTGGGCGGGCGACAACAGCAATGGCTACACTCATGACGATAGAGATCGCCATTAAGAACACGAGCCATACAGATTTTTGACGTGATCGCAGGCGATAGATCAGCTTCAAGCGACGAAGTTCACTCCATCGGTCTTTCCAACGCGTAACGACGATCGCGAGATGACTCACCACAGGCACACGCTCTTTTTGAGAAAATCTTGAGTTTCTCAGCGGTTATTTCGACAACAGGCTACTTCGGCAACCAATTGGCGCTTAAAACAACCGTGAGTCCCATAAAGATAACGGTGAGCGCCCAAGTAACGCGGTTCAGCGTTGTTTCAGCGCTTTTGGTGCTGGTAAAAAGTTGTGCCTGCCCACCCAAACCGCCTAAACCATCACCCTTGGGACTGTGTAGTAGCACAAGAATAATCAAACCCAGCGCAGCAAACGCCCAAACTGCTTCCAGGACATAGTTAAGCGTCATTGTAAAACCCTTCGCATGACAGAATGAAAAGACACTGGACAACAGACTGCCAGCCTAATCTCCAGTTTACAGTCCGAAGCCTGGTAGCGCGAATGGAAATTGCAATGTCCTTGCTTCAGCGCTTCCTCGTAAACCAGCAGTGCCTAACGCGACACTTGTACAGGAGTACGGTTGGGCTTGACCTCAAACTCAGCAGATTGGATCATCGATCGCCCAGTCATCTCAGGTGGTTGGGGCAGCTTTAAGATCTCCAGGATGGTGGGAGCAATATCAGCAAGACGACCATCCTCTCGCAGGGGCACATCAGTGCCGTGCACTGGGATCTTTCGCCCTTCGCCTTCAACCAGAATGAATGGTACTGGATTAGTCGTGTGTGCCGTCCAGGGATTACCCTGCCCGTCGCACAGTTCTTCAGCGTTGCCGTGGTCAGCAATGATGATCGTAGTGCCGCCTGCTTGAATAACACTCTCTAGCAAGCGACCCAGGCAGCGATCAACGGTCTCCAGAGCGCTTATAGTCGGCTCCATTTTACCCGTATGCCCCACCATATCCGGGTTAGCATAGTTGATCACAATAAGCGAATACACACGTTTGGCAACGGCAGCGACCGCCACATCCGTTACCTTGTCGGCAGACATTGCTGGCGCTGTATCGTAGGTTGCTACCATTGGGCTGGGCACCAACTCCCGATCTTCGCCCTCAAATGGCTCCTCAATACCACCGTTGAAAAAATAGGTGACATGAGCATACTTTTCGGTTTCGGAAGTACGTAACTGGCGCAACCCATGACGGGCAATCACTTCACCCAAAATGTTGGTCAAATCCTGTGGCTCAAAGGCTACAGCGACGGGCAAGTGCGAGTCGTATTGAGTAAAAGTAACAAAAGACAGCGGCTGGATTTGTTCGCGCTCAAAGCCATTAAAGGCAGGATCAACAAACGCTTGCGTTAACTGCCTCGCGCGATCGGGTCGGAAGTTGAAGAAAATCACGCCATCGCCAGGCTCTACGGCACCAGGTGCAATCCGCGTAGGCAGCACAAATTCGTCAGTCTTGCCTGCTTCGTAGGCTGCTTGCAATACGGTCAGCGCCGATCGCTCATCGCCAGCACCATCCTGCGTCATCACATCGTAGGCAAGCTGCACCCGATCCCAGCGATGATCGCGATCCATGCTGTAGTAGCGTCCACTCAGCGTGACGATGCGTCCAACACCATGGGCAGCGATGTAGTTCTGAATCTTCTCGACAGAAACCTTCCCTGCTGTTGGTGCAGTATCGCGCCCATCCGTCGTGACATGAATGCAGACATCGCTTATCTGCTGCTCTTGTGCCAGATCAAGCAAGCCGAAGAGGTGCGTCAAGTGTGAATGAACGCCACCCTCTGAACAAAGACCGACTAGATGCAGCTTCGTGCCGTTGCGCTTCACGTCTTGACAGACTTTTACCAGCGCTGGATTGCTTAGTAACGTGCGATCGTCTACCGCGTCTGAAATTCTTACCAATTCTTGAGGCACCACGCGCCCAGCACCAATGTTAAGGTGCCCAACTTCAGAGTTGCCCATTTGTCCGTCTGGTAGCCCTACATCCTTACCTGAGGTACGAATCAGCGTGTGTGGATAGGCAGCCCAAAGGCTATCAATGACAGGGGTTTTTGCCGCTTGCACAGCATTGCAATCCGTCTCTTCGCGGTATCCCCAACCATCCAAAATCACCAGCACCACTGGAGAGACAGGCGTCTGCGCCATAGAAACTCGTCCTTCCTGAATGAGGTCTCCGAAATGATAGCATTGTCGCTTGTATCCTTAAAGCTGGAATGAACCTGAAGGCACAATCTTTTTGCAAGCTTGACGGATTGATGAAGCACTTGATGCCTCATTTGGGGAGAGGGAATAGGTCGTGAGAGAAGCAAGGGAAGTGAGAGAAGCAAAACTCAACATTCAGTTAGAAGCTAGATAGGCAAGAAGAACCTGATTTATCCTTCAGCCCTCACCGCTCCTTTTGGTTGAGCCACTCATTCAACCCCTCGCCTAGCAGCGACAAACCAACGACCATTAGCGTCATCGCTAGACCAGGAAACAGCGTTGTCCACCAAATGCCGCCTGTAGACAGCCCATCTAGCGCCTGCCGTAGGTCGTAGCCCCATTCAGCTGTTTCTTCTGGCAAACCTAGCCCCAGAAAACCCAAGCTGCCCAGCGTTAGAATGGCATCGGCAGCATTGAGCGTAAACAGCACTGGCACACTCTGCACCACATTCAGAAACAGGTAGCGGCTGAGGATTGCCCATGTAGACGCGCCCATTGCCTGCGCTGCTTCAATAAAAAGCTCAGTCTTAACGCTTACCGTATGGTTGCGTACTACCCGGTAATACTGAGGGACGTAGGCAATGCTGAGGGCGATCGCCGCATTCACTACACCACGACCGACCACAAACGCCAGCGTTACTGATAACAACAGCCCTGGTAGCGTGTAGATCGTATCCATCAGAAACAGCAGCAGGCGATCCAATCGACCGCCCAGATAGCCACTGACCATACCTAACGGTACGCCAATTACCAAACTTAAAACCGTTGCTAAAACCACTACCTGAAGCGCTGCCTGGCTACCAAAGATTGTGCGAGAAAGCACGTCATAGCCCAAACGAGTAGTGCCAAACCAATGGCTTAAGGATGGTGGCTCTTGAGGGGGATTTTCCAGAAACTCAGTAGGGTCTTGGAGCCAGCCAATGCCTTGTAGCACTGGAGCCAGTACGACTAAACCAATAAAAAACACTGTGATTATCAACCCTACCTGTGTCAGTCGCGCTGAGAGGGTGCGATCGGTAAAGCGGAAAAGTTGGGGTAAGGAGAGAGCCATTAGTTGTAGCAGTCCTGGGAGACAGGCAAACGGTAAAACAAGCGGTAAAAGGCGAGTGGCAATCCTAACACCTCTTACTTACCTCGACTTTTATCTTCACTCAGGGCGATCGCTTGCTCATGCTGACCCTGT
Source organism: Phormidium sp. FACHB-592 (assembly GCF_014695795.1). Lineage (NCBI taxonomy): Bacteria > Bacillati > Cyanobacteriota > Cyanophyceae > Oscillatoriales > Oscillatoriaceae > Phormidium > Phormidium sp. FACHB-592. The sequence continues at coordinate 106,580 of NZ_JACJOZ010000043.1, read as the reverse complement.
TAGTTCTTGACAATCACCTTACACTTTTACGGGTACTTCCACAGCGATCGCCTGAGGGTCTGCCTGAAAGCTTTCTCCGTTGGGGAAGACGGTGCGCGATCGCTGTGTACCAATCAACGACACCTGAGTCGTTAGCAGAAAGCTCGTAAAGCTTGCAATTAGCACGACTGGCACCATTGCCGTATCTGACAGTACGCTCAAGATGACAGTTGTGCTGATGGGCGTTTTGGTGATTGCCACATTCACGGCTGCCATCATGCACACCATTGCAATGGTTGGATGAATGTCAGGCACGATCAGCGCGATCGCGTAGCCAAACGTTGCGCCGAGGTAAAACAGTGGAAAGATAAAGCCGCCCCGAAATCCAGAGTGTAGCGTGAAGCTAATTGCCAGCATTTTAGTGAAACCGACGATGAGCAGCATCGTTAATCCCAACGTTGCACCTGTTTCAACGACCGTTTGAATTTCTTTCTCACCGAAAAAGAGGGTTTGAGGCACTGCCAGAGCTAGTAAGCCGATCGCCAACCCACCTAAGGTTGCCAGCAGAATAGTGTGGTGTTCCAGGCGCTTCAGCAGCAACCCAATGAGCCGAAATAACCCTACAAAGACCACTGCAATCAGCGCCCCCATTGCACCAAGCAGCAACCCGTGCCCCAGACTCATCAGCGTCAATTGTGGAATGATGGCAAACTGGTACATCCCGCCGATCGTTAGCCCTGTGTTGAAGCGAAACACAAAAAAGCTAAGGATTGCCGATAGCACGGCTGGAATCAACGCCTCGTAGTATTCCAATCCGCGTCGGTGGGGTATCTCTAGCGCAAACAGTGCTCCACCCAACGGTGCACCAAAAAAGGCACCCAAGGCTGCGCTCATGCCGCAGAACGTTAGAACACGAGTATTGAGTAATGTTAGTCCTAGCTTGCCGCCTAACCAACCCCCAAAGCTACCAAGAATCTGCACCAGGGGCGCTTCGGGTCCTGCACTACCGCCAGCCGTAATGGAAAACAGAGACGCAACAATCATGGCTGGCGTTTGTTTGATATCAATGCGACCCGGATCATGCACTTTATCGACTACCATTGCCACTTCACCCGGTAGCCCCATGTAATGCAAGGTCAAACCGACGCAGAAGCCACCGATCGTCGTTGCTATCCACACATAGTTCCAAGCAGGAATATTAGCTGGAAAGTACGGAGTAATCAACTCAGGCAAGGTATGCCAGGTCATATGAAGACAGGCTTCTAAAACATCGTAATAGACAGTTGCTACTAACCCTCCGGCAATACCAATCAGCGCCGCACAGAGAATCAATTGTTGATAACCCAGCTCATTTGCACCATAACTGCGCTGCGCTTCGTCGGTTTCAGTAGCTGTATCTTGACTGGAACGATCGTTACTTGGTGAAGACGTAGATACCATAGGGCTTCTCAATAGGTGGTGAAGAAAAGACAGCCAGTGCCAGTACAACTGATGCCAAAAATATCCTTTAAGCAAATAAGAAAAAGCTTTATTCTGTGCACTTTCCTTAATTAAAAAACTTGCTGAATGTGCAAAAGCGTACTCTTCAATAAGGTGTGAAAATGTTTGATTTGAGCAATTGAAATGATTGCTTTTAGCTCATGTAATCAAGTTAGATTTTGTCAGCTTTGATAAATGTATTGCCCGTAACGTTTAGAACTAAAGCGTGCGCGATCAACAGACAAAAAATGTCGATCGCGCATGGATTGCTTCAAACAGGCATAGCAAGCAATTGCCAAGAAGCAGATCCCTTAACGTTTGAAAAATTGGGCTTTTGATGCTTTATTGGTTAACCAAAACAGAATCATGCTGTGTACACTGTTTTGGTCGCCTTTGTCAGAATTTCAAGACATAACGTTTACACGATCGCACCTACGTTGAATTGACCATTGCTAGATCAAATCAGTGTTAGTTGGACGCTATAGCGATCGACTCTAGCGCTTTGTAGCAGGCACTTTATACCAACGCCTTTTCTACACGCTACAAAGCAAAATCCCTCTGCCTGCGGCTTTCTCCTTCATAAGGGTACTGAGAGATTAAGCAGGGAAAGCTATAGTCAGCACTTTTTGATGGGTACGATGCCAGTAGTTTTTGATACATCACGTGCTGACCATCTGCTTATGTATGCCTCTACGTTCTAATCGAGCGCTGCTTCCCGTCACTCTGCCTGCGCGACAGACTAGAGTACAGCTTGATCAGAAAAAGTAGAGAGAGTATTATTAGATACAGAAAGTTGACTTTAAATTCATCTTAAAACAATGATTTCAGATGTAGTGCAAGAGCGTTTTAATGTTGCTCCTGCTCAGGTAAGCGGCAGTTGGCATAAGGGGCAACGCACGATCGGACGTAAACTCGTTCCTCTAGCGATCGGTTGTCTTACTACTGCAAGCATAATGACGATCGCGGCTCCTTCTGTTGCCCAGATGGTGCCAGTCCAAGCAGGTCATGCCACTCTGGCAACCTCACCGCTTAGTCTAAGCCGGACGCAGATGGAGCAAATGGCAAATATTCTCTTAGCGTTAATTTATCTGGTGCTGCCCCTTGGGTTTAGCGTTGGGCTAGTGCTGCACGATCGCCATCAAGCGCAGCGCACCGCCACACTAGAAGCCCAAATTAAACTGCTAGAAAAACTTTGGCACCAATCACCACAGGCTTAAATGCTTCGTAAGCTTAAACAAAAAGCGGTGGCAACAATGTGCCTAATGCCATAGCAGGGTCTGATGTAGCACCATCAGCTTCAGGCGCGACTGGCACAAGCTGAACTGCACAGGCTTTTAGCTCTGGCTGCAATGAGTCTGGGCAAGCTGTGGCATGGGTAAGGGCATTGGCTTCGGCTTGCTTCGCCCATAAGGCACCCCAATGCATGGGCACAAAGACGGTTTTGCGTGTGATAGCGGTGGTTATTTTAGCCGGGAAACGCGCAATGCCACGTTGCGATCGCACTTCTAGCCATCCACCATCCTCAATACCCAGTGCAGACGCATCGCGGGGATGAATCTCGATGAACGGACCATCATACATTTGGCTAATTTTATCGACTCGTCCAGTACGGGTTTGAGTATGCCAGTGCCCATACAATCTGCCAGTCGTCAGCACGTAGGGATAGTTGTCGTCGGGTGGCTCTGCCAAGCCGCGCGAGTGGTAGGCTGCAAAGTGGGCACGGCCATCCGGCGTGTAAAACCGGCGATTGGCGTAGAGGCGCTTTGCTGCTAACCGAGAGGCTGAAAGCTTTTGTGGATTGCGAATAAAGGAGGGAAAGCGAAATCTGCCTTTCTCAGTTTGGATAATGTTGCCCTCATCTTCACCTTTAGTGCAAGGCCATTGTAGGGGACCTTCGTGGCGGAGACGATCGTGGCTGATACCAGTCATATCGCAGGGTCGATCGCGGGTTAGCTGCACAAATTCGGCATGAACATCAGCGGCACCGTTGAAGGTAAACGGCTTGCCAAAGCCCAACCGCCGTGCGACTTCTGCAAAAATCACCCAATCGGCACGGGCTTCACCAGGAGGCGTGCGGAACTGAGGGCAAAGGGTGACGCGCCGTTCGGAGTTGGTCATTGTGCCAGGGGCTTCGCTCCATTGGGCAGCAGGCAGCAGCACGTGAGCGTAAGGGGTCGTTTCAGTCGGGTAATAGGCTTCTTGATAGACCGTGAAAGGCGATCGCAGCAGGGCACGTTTCGTTCGCTCTAGATCCGGCATACTGACGACCGGATTCGTTGCAGCAATCCACAAAAACTCGACGGCTCCCTCTTCTAAGCCTGTAATCATGTCCCAGGCAGTACGTCCCGGTTGAGCAGCAATCTGTCCTGGTTCCAAGCCCCAAAACTGCTCGACCTCGGCACGGTGCTGCGGATTCTTGACCGAGCGATACCCTGGCAGCAGATGAGACAGACCACCAGCTTCACGTCCACCCATCGCATTCGGTTGCCCTGTAAGCGAAAACGGTCCTGCGCCCGGTTTGCCGATTTGTCCTGTCATGAGGTGCAGGTTGATGATCGATCTCACCTTTGCCGTGCCTTCGCTCGACTGGTTCACACCCATCGACCACATGGACAGCACTCGTTGCGATTCACCCCAATACCGGGCAGCTGTTTCTAGATCCTCTTTAGAAATGCCACATCGTTTTGCAACGACATCCGGGGTATAGTCCTCAATAACTTCTGCAAAAGCAGTAAAGTGGCTCGTGTGCTTAGTGACAAAAACCGAATCTAGGTAGCCCCGATAAAGCAGCAGGTAGGCAAGACCATTGAGCAAATCAATATCAGTACCCGGCTGAATCGCCAGATGCAAATCAGCAACCTCTGCGGTTTGGGTTTTGCGTGGATCAACCACAATTAGCTTGACGTGCTTGTTCTGCTTGTGGTGCTTTCGCAGTCGATTAAAAAGAATGGGGTGACATTCGGCAGCGTTCGTACCAATCAAAAAAGCGCAGTCGGTCACATCCAAATCGTCATAGCAACAAGGTGGACCGTCCGCGCCAAAACTTTGAACATAGCCAGCAACAGCAGACGACATACACAGCCGCGAGTTGGCATCAAAATTATTGGTGCCAAGAAAGCCTTTCATTAGCTTTTGGGCAACGTAATAATCTTCGGTGTTGAACTGCCCAGAACCGTACATGCAGAGCGCATCAGCTCCCTTAGTAGCGCGGACGGTTTGGATGCGATCGACCACTCGCCCCAATGCTTCATCCCAGGTAGCACGGCGAAAGGGTTCATCCAGCGAATCGCGTACCATTGGATGCAGCAAGCGATCTTTGTGCAGCGACTCGGCGATCGTGGCACCCTTGACGCAAACCATTCCCTGACTGGACGGATGCGTACGATCGCCCCGTGCCTGCCAAATCGGTGTGCCTTGTTTATCACGATTGACAGTTTTACCGGGTATGGCTGGCGGCGATACTTCAAGACCGCAACCAACACCACAGTAGGGGCAGAGGGTTTTAATAGGGTCAGTCATAGGCGCTATCCATCGTGGCATCGGCAAAATTTAGCCCAGTGCGAAGTCCCTCTCTTACCTGCAAGCTCAGACACGGAATCTGGTCTAGCAGTAAAGCGCTGGTGCTAGTACGAACTTCGAGCAATGCCTCCGGCAACGTCTCAAACAATAGGCGCTCTCGGGGAAAAATCACACGCTCAAACACTCCATTGGGGATGTTTGCAATGCGGGCAATTTGCATCTGGCTACTGACATTCTCGTAATAGCAAAGAATACGCTGAGACCAACGATCAGGAAGTGACGTAGAGGTTTGAGCCATAGCTAGGATTCGTTGCAACAAGGGGGGCATGAACTGCAATTACCCAACATCATCATGAGCAAAACGGTGGTACAGGAAGTCCAGCGCATAGTTACGCAGTTCGTAATACTTGGGGTCTTCCATCACAAGGGTGCGATCGCGCGGGCGCGGGAACGGAATGGTCAACACCTCGCCGATCTTTGCTGCTGGTCCGTTGGTCATCATTACCAGGCGATCGCTCAATAACAGTGCTTCATCAATGTCGTGGGTAATCATCAAAACTGTGACGCGATGCTCCGTCCAGATTTTTAGCAGTTCTTCCTGCAATTCTTCTCGCGTGATGGGATCAAGCGCACCAAACGGTTCATCTAAAACCAACACTTGCGGACGTAACGCCAGCGCTCTAGCAATGCAAACCCGCTGCTTCATCCCACCAGATAACTGCCCTGGTTTTTTGTTAGCGGCTTCGGTCAGACCTACTAGCGCCAAGTGATCGTGAACAATCTGGTCTTTCTCGGCTTTCGGCTTGTCGGGCCAAACGGAGTGAATGCCCAAATAAATGTTCTCAAACGCTGTCATCCAGGGCAAGAGGGAGTAGTTTTGGAACACCACCATGCGATCGGGTCCTGGTTGAGTGATGCGCTTGTTTTGCAGCCGCACTTCGCCAATAGTAGGCGTACGAAAGCCCGACACCATATCCAGTAGCGTTGATTTGCCACAGCCAGAGTGACCAATAACGCAAACAAACTCACCTTCATTGACCGTGAGATCAATGCCATCCAGAACGACGTAGTCTTCACCACCTGCAACGGGATACGACTTGGTGAGCTGCTCAATTACCAGAAATGGCTCTGACGGTGGCGACAGTTTGGGTTCAACAGTTGTGCTGTTAACAGTTTGCATAGGGGAAAGAAGTGAGGTGGAGGAGTGAGGTGGGCAGGAGGCTGAGGAGTCGGGGAACGCTTTGGGTTGCGTTAGCCTTTAAGCCTTCAGCCTTCTTTTCTGCTTAAGAACTTAAACAGTAGCGGCGACAAGGGCGTCGATCGCCACTTCTTCAATCCGAAGCTCGCGTTTGATTGCCAAACCATTGAGATAGCCAACGGGATCGTCAGGGTTAAACACACTGCCATCAGCAAAGTGAACAAGACCACGATTGGGTTCAATATCTAGCAAACCGAGCTCGCGTGCTGCTTCACCAAATACGTCTACTCGACGCACGCGATCGAGCACGTCCACCCAGTTTTTGGGAAAGGGTGTGAGACCCCAACGAGCAAACTGGGTCATAATCCATAGCCCTTCGGTGCGATAGGGGCAATTCGTCTGATCCACGTAAAACTGATTGAAGCGTGGTAGGTTTTCTGGTTCAGAGTCGAGGCTACGACGGTAGGGATCAACTAAACCAGGGCGAAGGTATTCAAGTTTTGCACCGACATATTCGGGGCGACTCAGCAAGGTGGCGAGTTCTTCGCGGTTGCGGCGATCGTCGCAGTATTCGCAGGCTTCTAGCAGCGCTTTGACCAGTGCCAGATGGGTGTTGGGGTACTGGTTCGCCCAATCTTCGCGCACGCCCAGCACCTTTTCTAGATGCCCTGGCCAGATGTTGAAATCGGTCGCGACAACAAAGCCCAGCCCTTCCTGTACAGCATGGGAGTTCCAGGGTTCGCCAGCGCAGAAACCATCAATGCTGCCTGCTTTCAACGTTGCCACCATTTGCGCGGGTGGAATCACCGTTAGACTCACATCCGTATCGGGGTCGATACCGCCTGATGCCAGCCAGTGACGCAGCAGCAGGTTGTGCATAGAGGAGGGATGTACAACTGCCAGCGTATGGATTTTGTCTGGAGTTTGGGCGATCGCGTGCTTGAAATCTGCCAATGTCCGCACGCCAGCATCGTACAGTTGCTTGCTAAAGGTAATGGCATTGCCGTTGCGACTGAGTACCAGTCCTGTTACGGTCGGCAAGGGCGCTTTACCACCCATCCCTAGCGTCATTGCTAGCGGCATTCCAGCCGTCATCTGAGCCGCATCTAAACGCTTCGATGCTACGCCTTCAGAAATCGCTTTCCAGCTTGGTTCCCGCGACAGCGTTACGTCCTCCAAACCATGTTTTTGAAAGAAGCCTTTTTCTTTAGCAATAATCAGCGGCGCACAGTCGGTTAGTGGTACAAAGCCAAGCTCCAGGTTGACTTTTTCTAAGCCGTTGCGGGCGATTACGGCAGTTTGCCCCACCTTACGCTGCTTTGCTTTCTTCTGCTGATTGAGGAAGTAGACAATCTCTGACCGCAGCGCGTAGTAGTTCGAGTGGTTGACCACCTTGAGACGATCGCGCGGACGCACAAACGGCACCTCTAGAATTTGCCCTACGTAGGATTCTGGTCCATTGGTCAGCATGACGATGCGATCGGACAACAGCAACGCTTCATCCACATCATGCGTCACCATAATGCAGGTCAACTGGTATTCGTCCGCAATCTGCATCAACTGATCCTGCAAACTGCTGCGCGTGAGAGCATCCAACGCACCAAAGGGTTCATCCAACAGCAGCAACTTCGGACGAATAGACAGCGCACGAGCGATCGCGACCCGTTGTTTCATACCACCCGACAACTGCCCTGGCTTTTTATTTGCAGCTGGACGCAGTTTTACCAGATCAATGTGACGTTCGATGATGTCCTTGCGTTCTTCGGCTGGCAAGTCTTTCATCACCCGATTGACTGCTAACGCAATGTTTTCCCGCACAGTGAGCCAGGGCAAAAGCGAATAGTTTTGAAATACGACCATGCGATCGGGACCCGGTTTTGTCACCTGCCGTCCCTCCAGCACTACGCCGCCCTGCGTTGGAGTATTCAGCCCCGCAATAATATTTAGCAGGGTTGATTTGCCGCAGCCAGAGTGACCCAGCAGAGTGATGAACTCTCCTTTTGTAATATCGAGGGTGATATTCTTGAGCGCGATGTATTTAAGACCGTTGGGTAATGGAAAGACCTGATCAACGTGATCAACTTCGACGAAGGAAGACATGGCAACTAAGAGTGAGGGGTAAGGAAGCCAACGCAAGAACGATCAGAGGGAGAACAGAAGCAATCCATTGACTTCTATTCTTGAGCATTAACCGCTCTATTTCTGCTCTTGGGAAACAACCAACGAGGAGATAAACGTGATCAATTTATCCAGCAACAAGCCCACAACGCCAACATAGATAACGGCTAAAATTACTTCGCTCAGGTTGCCGCTGTTGTAGGAATCCCAGATAAAGAAGCCAATACCAACGCCGCCTGTGAGCATTTCAGCCGCAACGATCGCCAGCCACGATAGCCCGACTGAAATCTTCAACCCTGTGAAAATATACGGTACAGTCGCAGGCAACAAAATCTTGGTGAAATATTCCGTCTTTGAAAGTTGCAGCACCTTAGCTACGTTCGTGTAGTCCTGCGGAATCTGCTGAACCCCAACGGCAGTATTGATGATGATGGGCCAGATTGCCGTAATAAAGATTACGAAAATTGCTGATGGATTCGCCTGCTGGAAAGCCGCTAGCGAGATGGGTAGCCAGGCTAGGGGCGGAATCGTTCGCAAAACCTGAAAGATGGGATCAACCGCCTGGTACAGCAGCGCGATCGACCCGATCAAAATGCCAACGCTAATACCAACGGCTGCCGCCAACGTATAGCCGATCGCCACACGATTCAAACTAGCAAGAAGCTGCCAGAACAGCCCCACATCCGAGCCACCGCTGTCAAAAAACGGATCAATAATCAGCGGGTCCCAAGTTTCTTCCAGTACTTTGAGCGGGCTAGGCAGACTGGCACCCTCACCAGAGGTCAAGAGTTGCCACACAGCCAGAAACGCGATCAGCGCCACAAGAGACGGCACTAAACTCTTGGCTCGCTTGCCAAGAAGAGTGGCAAAGCGCTGCGGATAGCCACTTCTAACGCTACCAATGTCTAATCTTGTTGCCATGTTCCGGGTCTACTCCAGATGATGTTGCAAGTTGTGCAATACAGAACAGTGCGAGGTTTGCAGAACAAGCACTATGGATTTGAAAGGTGGAAAGTTTGAAAGATGGAAGGTTCAATTGATGAAATTTCCCAACTGCAAAAGTTGGCGGTGCTTTTGGTTCTTGATCTGCCCATAAGCAACCGCATTAAACTTCTAACGCCTATACCTTCTTGATTTTGAGACCCTTTAGATAAGCACTGGGGTCTGCCGGATCGAACTTAACGCCATCAAAGAACGTTTCCACACCACGCGATGTGCTCTTAGGGATAGCAGCTTCTTGCCCGATCGCCTTCGCCGCTTCTTTCCACAAATCTTCGCGGTTAACGGCATCAACCAGCTTTTTCGTGTCGGTATCTGCGGGTATGTAGCCCCAGCGAATATCTTCAGTAAGGAACCAGAGATCGTGGCTCTTGAAGGGATAGGAGGCATTCTCAGCCCAGAATTTCATTAAGTGGGGGCTATTTTCAACGACCTTGCCGTTGCCGTAATCAAACTTACCTTGTGCCCGTTCCACAATGTCTTTTGCGGGCACCTTAAACCACTCTCGCTTGGAGATGATTTTGCACATCTCCTCTTTGTTTTCAGGCTTGTCGCACCAGATTTGCGCTTCTTGCACTGCCATCAAGAGTGCTTTGGCTGCCTTAGGGTTTTTGTCTACCCAATCTGCCCGCATACTAAACGCCTTTTCGGGGTGATTCTTCCAAAATTCTCCCGTGGTGAACGCTGTAAAGCCCAACCCCTGGTTAACCAGTTGAGCATTCCAGGGTTCACCCACGCAAAACGCTTCCATATTGCCAACCTTCATGTTGGCAACCATTTGCGGTGGCGGCACTGGAATAGTTGAAATATCTTTATCAGGGTTGATGCCACCAGCCGCCAGCCAGTAGCGCATCCAGAGGTCATGGTTGCCACCTGGAAAGGTAACGGCTGCCTTGATTTCCTTACCCGTTGACTTCGCTTTTGAGAAAGCGTCTTTGAGGGGAGCGCTGTCTAACCCTAGTTTGATGTCCTTATAGTCGTTGGAAACCGAGATACACTGACCATCCAGATTAAGGCGAGCCAGGATGTACATTGGCACTTTATTGCCCTTAGTGATGGTGCCTGCGGAAATCAGGTAAGGCATGGGGGACAAAATATGGGCACCATCAATGCCACCGCCACCGGAGCCCAGCACCAAATTGTCGCGGGTGACAGGCCAGGAGGCTTGCTTGACCACCTCAACATCTTTCATGCCGTACCGTTCAAAGTAGCCCTTTTCCTTGGCAATGATGAGCGGTGCAGAGTCAGTCAGTGCAATAAAGCCAAGCTTCGCGGTTGTTACTTCTGGTGCATCGGCGGGGTTGACGTTTACGGCTGGTAACGCGCTGGGCGAGCCTTCGCTTTTAGCGGATTTAGACGATCGACAACCGTTGATCAACAAGGCGCTTGCAGCCGTTGCACCAGTGGTAAAAATAAACTTCCGTCTTGAGAACTGACTCATGAACTGTGCTCCTAATCTTTCCTAAATAAATGCAGGGCTATATCTAAGCCCAGGTATTGCCAAAAGGCATTCTTGTTAGCTTGAGGCGCGATCGTCTTCAAGCTGTCACTGCGTTGATCGATCAACGAGCGGCACTAAAAACTTAGCTACCAGCAGCCACCGGCTGACGTAATGTTGAGCCAAAGTGCTGCATCAATAAATCCCGCAGGACGGGCTTGAGATCGCTACAGGGGATACCTTTAGTGACACAGGTGCCTAGTGCGGCATCTTTGCCGACTTTGCCACCCATATAGATATCCACACCTTCAACCGTTTTGCCATCCTTGCGAACTTTGGTGCCCATTAAGCCAATGTCAGCAACCTGAGGCTGCCCACAAGAGTTGGGACAACCCGTCCAGTGAATTCGCACTGGGTTGGGCGAATCCAGTTCGGCTTCCAGTTCGTCGATCAATGCCTGGGCACGATTTTTAGTCTCGATCAGCGCGAAGTTGCAGAACTGGCTACCGGTGCATGAGACGAGCGATCGCGACAGCGGGGCAGGCGCGACCGAGAACTTCTTCAACAGCGGTTCCTGAAGCAGTGGCTCTAGTCGAGAGTCCGGCACATTGGGGAGAATAACATTCTGCTCCACCGTTAGCCGGATCTCGCCGCTACCGTACACATCTGCCAGTCGCGCCAAGTCAAACATATCGGCAGCAAACAGGCGACCAACTGGAATATGTAGCCCCAGGTAGTTCAGTCCAGGCTGCTTCTGGGCATACACGCCAATGTGATCGCGTTTGTCCCAGAGGATTTCGTCTTTGAGGGCAGCGGGTTCCAGCGATCGACCCATTTGGGTTTCCACTTCAGAGCGGAGCTTTGCCACGCCCCATTCGTCGATCAACCACATGAGCCGTGCTTTTTGCCGATTAGCTCGCAAGCCGTGCTCGCGATAAACAATCAAGAGCGCTTCGCACAATGCCACTACATCGTCAGGCGCAACCCACACATCAAAGGGAACGGCAGCTTCACAACGTTTGCCTGAGAAGAAACCACCGACTAGAACGTTGAAGCCAAAACGCTCATCTTTGTAAGCAGGAATAAACGCAATATCGTTGATTTCGGCATGAACCGAGTTATCGCGGCAACCGGCGATCGCAATATTGAACTTACGCGGCAAGTTTGTAAACGCTGGATTGCCTTCGCCCTTATTGGTAATCAGATCTTGAACCTGTTGAATCAGCTCGCGGGTGTCAAATAATTCATCAGCATCAATGCCTGCAACGGGCGAACCTGTAATATTCCGCACGTTGTCCATGCCTGACTGGATGCTGGTCAGCCCAACCGCTTCAAAGCGACGGAAAATATCTGGTACATCCTCAATCCGAATGCCGCGTAGCTGAAGATTTTGGCGTGTGGTGATATCAGCGTTGCCATCATCACCATAGCGTTGCACGACTTCTGCCAAGACGCGCATCTGACTGCTCGTCATAATGCCGTTGGGCAAGCGCATCCGCATCATGAATTTGCCAGGGGTGACGGGTCGAAAGAAAACACCCATCCATTTCAAGCGGTGGTCGCGATCGGCTTCATCCATTGCCTCCCAACCAATTTGAGCAAAATGCTCTAGTTCAGCTTTAACTGCCAAACCGTCCTTTTCAGCTTTGAGTTTTTCAAATTTATTCAGATTTGCTACTGCTGGAACCGTGCTGGTCATATTGCCCTCGTTTCGGACTGCACTTCAAGCTATGTTCTGATATAGAATCAGTTAATGCGGCTGAAGACTGTTCAACAACAACAAAGTGTGTGCAAGACGTTGCTGAAGTTAAGTTAAGCGGGCTGTTCATAGAAATTAGTATCTTTGCTTACAAATCATTTCGATTTATGACGTTTTTGCATTATTTCGATGCGAATTAAGCATCTAGAGCAATTAGGTTTAGCTCAAAGCACTGACAACACGCTTGCAAATCCTTTGCAGTAGCGCGATCGCCCTAAGGCTTCCAAGGCAACGGCTTCAAGTAAACAAAATTTAAAAAATACTGACTGCAACTGAAGCCAATGGCTACTTGCGATCGCCTTCAGCAGATTTTGATAGATTCTCCAGTCGGCGCAGTGCTACCTGTAATCGCTCAACAGCCCCTTGCTAATTGGTGGTTAGCAGGTGGAGCTATTCGCAATACAATCTGGCAATCGTTGTTTGATGACTGTGCCTTGACCATCAAAGATTTTGACCTTGCGTTCTTTGATGATCAGGGCGATCGTGATCAAGAGCTGTCCGCCAAAGCTATCCTCGCTGCTCAGTTTCCCGATTACGTCTTTGATGTGAAAAACCAAGCCAGCTTTGCACGGTGGCGCGCAGGTCGTAGACCTTACAGCAGTACAGAAGATGGCATTGCCGACTGGCTTCATACCGCTACCGCAGTCGGTGTTCGCTGCGATCGTCGTGCCCAGTGGGAGTTTTTCACGCCCTATGAGTTAGATGACCTGTTCAACGGCATTATTCGTCCCACCCCAGCTCATATGCAGAATCCCGATGCAGAACAGAAAGCAGCATCATTTTTACAGCGCTGTGCATCTCTCCGAGCAGCATCGTGATGAGGTAAGCCAGCAGAGCGAGTGGTTCTCTTTTGGATCATGCCCACCTTAAAGCCTGCGTTAAGACACTAGACGCATTCGGCTGAGAACGGCTCTACTAGATAGCTTTGACCTGTTTGATCCTGCTGGAGGCGATTGTTACCGATCGTGCTTTGTATCACTATGAAACAAAATTGGGCAGTCTAGAAGCGTCAATAGTGGCTCTCCTGAAATCAAGCGTTATGATGGGGGCTGTAATTGATAAACGTTTGTAACAAATTATCAATGATTGTTTCCACTCCTGGTTTAGCCAGAATCAAAGCATCGTTAACCGAGAAAGTTTTTTTCGGAAACGAACCAAGCGCCGAACTAATCGCAATCTTGCTGGTTTATTTCGTGCAAGGAATTCTGGGGTTAGCACGGCTGGCAGTAAGCTTTTTTCTGAAAGACGAGTTGGGTCTGAGTCCGGCTCAGGTGTCTGCCCTGATTGGAGTAGCAGCACTGCCCTGGATGATCAAGCCGTTATTTGGCTTTATCTCAGACGGCTTGCCAATTTTGGGCTATCGACGGCGACCATATTTGATTCTGTCTGGGTTGCTAGGCGTACTGTCCTGGGTCTCTTTAGCCACGATTGTGCACTCTGCATGGGCAGCAACACTGGCGATCGCTCTTGGTTCTCTTTCCGTTGCGTTTAGCGATGTCATTGTCGATTCTTTAGTCGTTGAGCGGGCACGAGGCGAATCCTTAAGTACAGCAGGGTCGCTCCAATCGCTCTGCTGGGGAGCATCGGCACTGGGCGGCATTTTAACTGCTTATTTCAGTGGGTCGCTGCTGGAAAGCTTCAGCACTCGCACGGTTTTTGCGATCACGGCAACCTTTCCGCTTATTGTGTCTCTTGTTGCCTGGATGATCACTGAGTCTCGCGTCACTGAACGCATGAATTGGGCGATCGTCTCAGATCAACTTGGACAGTTGCGCCAAGCTATGAGCCAGAAGTCGATTTGGCTACCGACGGCTTTTGTCTTTCTCTGGCACGCAATGCCGACAACGGAATCCGCCTTTTTCTTCTTTGCTACGAATGAGCTAGGGTTTGAAGCGGAATTTTTGGGTCGTATTAGCTTTGTCACCAGTCTGGCATCCCTGGCTGGCATCTGGCTCTTTCAGCGCTTCCTCAAAACAGTACCCTTTCGGGTCATTTTCGGCTGGTCGATCGTAATTTCTGCGCTCTTGGGTATGACAACGTTGCTGCTGGTAACGCATACCAACCGTGCGCTGGGCATTGACGATCGCTGGTTTAGCATGGGCGATAGCCTTGTTCTAACTGTAATGGGGCGGATTGCCTATATGCCCATCCTCGTGCTGGCAGCACGGCTCTGTCCTCCTGGTATTGAGGCGACCTTGTTTGCCTTGTTGATGTCAATAGTGAACTTAGCGGGGCTGCTATCTCAGGAATCAGGCGCAGTGCTCATGCATTGGCTGGGCGTAAGTGAAAACAACTTCAGCAACCTGGCGCTTCTGATCGTCATCACCAATCTCTCAGCACTCCTGCCGCTACCATTTCTTGGCTGGCTTCCCAGTGCGGATGAGTCGTCTAAGCCTGCTGCGAAAAGCTCACACGCGCGCACACCAGAAGCCAACGTTACCTCTAGACATTTAGGGCAACCGTTTCTACCTGATTTGATGACTGAGTTCATTCCCCAACCACGACAGGTCGAACCTGCGGTAGAAGAGTGAAGGCGGTTTGCTTGGCAAATCTCTATACAGTCCATCTCCATTCAGCTTCATGTCGGAGTGGAGATGGGAACACCAACGCAATTTAGAGCGCACACTTCCACTTAAAGCAAGACCACTGCTAGAGTTCCTGCGAGTTGTGCAAGCGTTATTAGCACAGCTACCACGATTGTCTAATACCAATTCCCTTATTACACGCTGTAAGGTAAGTTACCCCTTGTCTACAGCGTAATTCTTTATAAGGGGGACTAAGGAGGAGCAGTCGGGGAAAGCTGTGGCTAGAATTTTTGAATTGGTATAGGGTGCTTTCAGGAGTGTGAATTAAATTAATCCTGAACCCTCACATCCTGCAAGGGCATAGTCTCAGCATGGTGCTGAGGCTATGCTGTGCCTCTACACAAAAAAGCTGGTTTTAATTTAATACATATCCATTAGTAAGTTAATGCGTATCCGTTAATAAGCCTGATCGCCAATCATGCTAGAGCCACTTACAAGCCTGTGAGAACCAGATATTTCTGGCTAACAGTCACAGTGACGGCATATAGCAACACGGAACGGCTTAGGAAGGCACAGTAAGGTTAGTCTCTGTTGGGGGAAGCACTAGCCTGCCAGCAAGCATTTAGCCGCTGCACCAATGCTTGTCTTGGTAACGTTACCTGCTGAACAACACTCCATACTTGAAGAGCTGTTGCCACACTGCTAACCTGCACCTTCAAAGGCTGGTAATAGCTACAGCAGCAAGGAATTTCTAACGCTTGTAACCGATAGTAAACTTGCCAATGATCAGTACATTGAATCTCAATCATCTCATTAGTTTGGGGATTGAGGTCGTTTAGCATCACAGTTGCACTCCTATGCAAAAAAACTTGGAATCGCTTGTTGAAATTTATTGCTAACTAGCCCTTACTCACACAAAATTCTCTTGCAAAAGCTGCATAACAACATCATGATTTGAGCTGCTAGCGAAGTAGTTTAGTCATGAAGCAAAGGCAGCTAGAAGCAGATGGTTACTGCTGGTATAAAACTTCTGCTTTTTCTTAAATTTAAAGAACTTTTTTAGCGTTTTTAATACGGTTTCTTCTGAATCATTTTCTGGACTTTCTTCAGATTCAGAGGCTTCGGACAAAGCTAGGTTTGCTTGCTTAAACCAGTTAATGACGGCATTGTGGCTAATACCAGTGGCTTGTTCAACAGCACGAAAGCTCATACCACTAGCGTGCATTTTCAAACAAAGCTTTCTGATATCTTCTGAGTAGCCTCTTGTATTATATGACTCCAAGAATTGGCGACCGCACTGCTTACAACTATAGTTTTGCTTACCGTGATGATGACCATTTTTACGAGTTTGATTTGAATTACATCTAGGACATTTCATACTTTGATTGTGCAGGGAGGCTTAAATGTAAAAGGGATCTAAGAATGCTTCAAGCTACATAAATGCTAAAAAATGTCAGTGTTAATAAAAAACCGTAAAAAACCAGACAGACTAATTCTGAAAATTGATATACTCTTGGCATGACACCATGAACATTTGTAGAACGCGGCACTGTTGAAATCGCTAGCAGTGAGTTGCCGTTTATTGGTATTGGCGCATCTAAAATTCCTTAAGAGGAGAACATTATGTCTGAAGTTCAAACTTTGATTCGTGCCTTTGGTCAAGTTGCTGATAACCCCGTTTTACTAGAGCGATCGACCACTGAGCCAGTTTGCGAAGGCTTAAACACACTTTTGGCGAGTTTCCAGGCGCTCTACTTGCAGTACCAGAAACATCATTTTGTGGTTGAGGGAGCCGAATTTTATTCTCTGCATGAGTTTTTTAGTGAGAGCTATGAAGCAGTTCAGGAGCATACGCACGAACTGGGTGAACGTCTGGATGGCCTAGGAGGAGTGCCAGCCGCAAGCTTTACAAAACTTGCAGAGTTGAGCTGTGTTACCCCAGAACCCGATGGCATCTTTAGCTGCCGTCAGATGGTGGAAAATGATTTGGTAGCAGAGCAAGCCGTTATTGGTGTTCTCCGTCGTCAAGCGGCTCAGGCTGAAAGCTTGGGCGATCGTGCCACTCGGTATCTGTATGAAAAGATTTTGCTCAAAACGGAGGAACGGGCTTATCATCTGGCTCATTTCTTAGCATCCGATAGTCTGGTTTTGGGTCTGTTGAATTAGTTGTGCTGCACTATACAAACGGCTGCTCTTATAACAGTTTTTTGTAAATTTGCACATCGTTCTACCCGTCTCAACGTTCTATAAGGAGAATGTCGTCGGGTAATGGATCGTTGTTTCAAAAAATAGCTTTAGTTAGGATGATTCTTCCCTGACTAAAGCTATTTTTTATGAGAGTTGGGCGGGAAAGCGCCGACCGAATGAACGTTAACCCTAAGCTTTGTCATATCAAGAAATCATTTGACACGATCGAAACCGTAAGCCAAATTGTAAAGGCAACCTCGGCTTGAATCTACATAATTACTTGAGAAAGATATTCATCAATTCCTAAACTATAGACTAATCCAGTTGAGATCTATTGGCAAGAGTAACCGCACTAAATTTTCAGGCTGCAACTGCGCTATGGTTATTTCGTTAGCCTGCTCTGATGCAAATCTGGTGCTAAAGCGAAGGGTAGCTTCAAAGCAACGTCAGCGTTTTCGAGAGATTGAGCTGCATGGCGGCGGCGATCGCACGCATAATTTTCAGGTCTGGCAATAATGGCTGTAGCTGCTCTGCCATGTTGAGTGCCTGCTCTGCCGCCTGTCCTTGCCAATCATATAACCGGACGATCCCTAAGTACATCCACAGGTGGGGGTTTTGCGCGTCTAGTCCGGTCAGGTATTCCAAGGTTTTGAGTGTTGGCTGCACTCGGCGCTGTAGTGCCTGTGACAGCGCAAGCGGGTAGGCGATCGCCTGATTTTGCGGCTCTTGTTGCAGCCGATAGGTGAGCGCTTGCTCTGCTTGTACGAGATAATCCCCGATCGGATCGTACAGATTTAACCGTCCGACCTGTTGCATCACAGCATCAAATTGTCCCTGAGCCAGGTACTCGCCCAATTGATAAAGCTGTACTGTCAGGTCAGGCTCAATCAGTGGCTTAATTGCGGAAGTATTTCCTATGCGGATGGGTGGTACAGACAACGGATAGGTTTCACCCGTCTGACGATTTAAGTAAACCGCTTCTAAACGGTACGGTGCTGCAAGCGTACTTGGAGGCACCATTGCTAACCGTTCCACTATGCGAAACTCTTGCTTTGGGTTAACAGTGCGATCGCCCGCATAGAGTTGCCCTAGCCCAATGCCGTGGTCGTGGAACCAACGTGCCTCTTTCCCCAGCAGTGGCTCTGGTTGTGTCTTTCCGTACCAGGTAAGGATCACTATGCCCTGTTGCAGTTGCTCCCATGATCCACCCCATTGATAAACCACGGGTAGCGGTGCGTTTGGTGCAGCGGATGGGAGCAGTGTTACCGCTTCTAGCTTGACTTTATCTGACGCGATCGAGGCAACCTCCACTGCAATTGGCGGCGTTTGTCTGTGATAGAGCCGTAGTTGTTCGTTATTAGGCAACGTCCAGCTACGATGCAGCTCAAGGGCAGGATTTTGCTCAATCTGTGCCTGTAATGCCTGCCGTGCACTATCCTTTTCGGCTGCGCCCAACTGACCGCTTTTGGTTAAGTACCAGGACATCGATCGCACGTCTTGAGCGTTAGAGCGTGACGACATTAACTCCCGTGTATACACCTGAAACGCCGCTAACCGTCCATAAAAATCCATATTAAACGGATTGATTTGAGCGGTATTGGGCACCATGCCGATCGTGGAGCGCAAATAGGGAGCTGCCTCAGCCACGGCTGCAATGACTTGCTCATGAGGTAAAGGCGCACCTCGATCAGGAGCATTCTTCGTGCCAGTGGCTAAACCTGCGATCGGAAACCAACTCAACAAAAGCAAGACAATAGAAACGATAGCTGTTGCCCAGCGCAACCCCGCGACCCAACGATAGCGCCAGCGAGTTAACCCATACGCTAGGATGAGCGCCAATATTGGCAGCAGTGGTGTGATGAAGCGCGTATCTTTATTAGTACTGAGTGAGCAAAAAATATAGCCGCCTACGTAAAAAACAGCGAGCCAGCGCAAATTTCTGCCGGCTGCCGTTTGCTGTTGTTCTGACACTCCATCTGTTTCGTCAAGTTGCGTCACTGGCTGTGATCGACCGTACCGCACAGTTTGGAGAAGCCAGCCTGCTAGAAAGCATCCGATCGGCACTAGCAAGAGTGGATAAGAAACCGAAGCTGGCAGCGCTTTCCAGTAATACAGCCAACCTTCTAGCGTCCGAAAGCCCGGATCGCCTTCTGCTACGCCAACGCCATTCGCCGTTATGGCTGAGGTGATAATCGTCAACCAATTGAGTCGATACCAGGCACCACAAACTAACCACGCAATCAAAAGCGCAACGATCGCCTGTAGCAGCTTCAGCCACCGGCGATCGCGCACTACTTTCACCAAAAGCCAAAGGGCAGGAAAAACAAAGAATAAAAAGCTCGTTGCCTTAGCTAGCATAATCACGCCAAAGCTAACGCCCCAGATCACGCTCAAAACCCAACTAGCTTGCGGACGGTGGGCATCGCGCCAGAGCGTTACACCAGCAAAGGTAAACGCTACTAACGCAGTGATGCCGTAATCTAACAGGTAGTGCGTTTGCAACGTAGCCAGTTCTGGAAAGAGCAGACATAGCCCCGCCGCCCATATTCCGGTCTGGCGATCAAACAGGTGCTGCCCCATTTGGTAGACGGACAACATCAAGATGGCGCTAAACAAAAGATTAACGAGAATTGCCTGATCAGCCCCCAGCCCAAAGAGATTGAGGAAGGGAACAGTGGCGATATAAACGAAGGGTGCCCGGTAGCTCGGTGCCTTCTGCCATAGCGTTGTCCACCAGGTATCCGAAAACAGATCTGGTTTTTGCAAGATTTGCCAGTAGCCCAAGGCACCAGAAAGATGAGCGCTATCATCCCAACTGGGCACAGCATGATCGAGCCAGAGCCACATGCACGTCACTAGCGATGAGATCACCCAGAGGCTGCCCAACACGATCGCGTCTTGGGGCACTCCAGGCAAGGCAGGTTCCCAAAAACGTCTAGAGAATCGGTGCTTCATGAACGGCTCACGCTAGCTGACGGCTGATTCTAGCAAACAGCTAGCGGCTCATGCTACTAAACTAGGGCAACTGATTAAGCCAGTTAGTTACATCGATCCCTAGCCTTGCGCCCAGTGTCAGCAGCGATCGCAAATCGGCTAGCTGCATTGTTTCAGCAGCATCTGCTTTCATTTGCCCCGCGCTGTGTAACCAATGGAAGCACTGTGGTATAAGCCAGTGCTGTAAGCGCTGAAAGTAGAGTTCTTGCGCCCGTGCTAACGAAAGACCAAGCTGCATTTGCTGGCTCAGGGTCAGCAGTCGCTCCAGACGGTGCAGTTCAGTTTTGCTAGTCGCTGGATCGAAATGGTACAGGAGTTGCCAAAGCGATCGCAGCACTAGCCGTTCTAAGATCTGTTTGGCTTCTGGCAAGTTGAGTTGGCAGCGGAGACTGGCGGCTTCGGTAGCGATCGACTCTAGTTCCAGGAGACGATTTAGGCTTGCAGTCGACGGGTCGGCGGACAGGTCACTGCTTTCCTGCTCTAGCGCTCTCAGGGATAGTGAAACACGGTGACTTAAGGCGACTTCGGCTGCCACCTGTAATTCCTGTGGCACCGTCAGCCCATCCCGATGAAATGCCATCAAGATGCCGTAATTATCCCGATAAACCTGGGTGTATAGCTGATCCAGACGATTCAACGTTTCGTGCGTGAGCAGGCGCATGATGCGATGACGCTCTTCCGCAAAGAGGCTCTGAAGGCTGTGAGACTGACTACCAAACATGGCGTTAATCGCCAGAATCGTTTGAGCAGCACTTGCCTGCTTGAATGCCTCAAACAGTCGTTCCCTCATCTCAGCGTAAGCGCGTCGTCCAGAGAACGGCTGGATGCAGCAGTGGAAATCCCAACCACCGAGATGGACGACTGCAAACACCAACTGCATACTTTCGCGAGTGATATCAGAAACAAGCTGGAGTTGCCCGATCGCTAACGTGAGCGATCCCATTCGCTGAAGCTGGTAGTCAAGCTGATGAGCGGTGTAGCAGTAAAGGGGCTGTTCTTTGGGATAGGACGTAAACAGTGAACTAATGGCATAGTGAGCCGCTACTTGCTCCATGCTGATCTGTGCCGATTTCACCAGTTGACGGTAGACTTCGGCACCATTCTGAAAGCACTCGACATTGCTAGGGGCATGTGCCAAACGCCTGACGAAGGCTTTCTCTAGCTGGATGCCTGTAACTTCGCCTGCCAACTCTAATGCTCTGGCAGCGTAACGTAAGATCTGCACGCCTTCAGGGCGAGATAGCTCCTCAAAGAACCAGCCGCAACTGGTATACATCAGCAAGGCATGACGCTGCATTTCCAGCAGGTGTAGGGCATCGACGCGCTCGGCAGCAGTCAGCTTATGGGTTTGGTGGCGAGACAAAAAGCTCGACAGGTTGGTTAGACTGCGATCGCGAATGACCTGAATATACTCATCTCGCGCCAACCAGGGATCGCGAAACAGCTTTTTGCCTGCATCTTCGTAGACCTTGACAAGCTGATCGCGCAGCCAATCAAGGGAGTCTCGCAAAGGTCGCCGCCATTGCTGGTTCCAGAGTCCGCCGCCACCGCAGCCGCAGTCGTCCTGCCAACGATCGACCCCGTGACTGCAACTCCAGGCTGTCACTGGCTTTAGCTCGACTTCCCACGTCGGCGCTTGTAGGGAGAGATAATGGGCAAAATTGGTCACCGTCCAGCCGCGATCGGGAAACTCATGAGCAAAGGCATAGGCAAGGCATTTTTCTGTACCGCCCTTGTGATGCCCAAAGGTTTCGCCATCGGTCGCCGCAGCGATGAGTTGCGAAGGACGGTGATCTCCACGTACTGCCTGCCCTAACCGCCCTGCCAGGTTATGCGAACTGCTCAGCGCACTGTCAAAGCCCATGTCGCGAGAAATCGGACCATCGTAAAAGAAAATATCAATAAACGATGAGCTATCTGGCTCCTCTCCCCTCTCTCCTCTATTTAGAAAGCAACGGTAGGGACGGGTGGGATCAATCTGTCCACCGCCAACTTCGAGCCACGGATTTGCAAGCTGGTCATCTGTGGCCATCGCCCGGCAGCGTTGCGCTTGAGAGGGAGCCAGAACAATAAATTTGATCCCCTCTGCAACCAGTGCCTCAAGTGTAGCGTAATCGACCGCGGTTTCGGCTAACCACATACCTTCGGGATCACGACCAAAGCGATCGCGGAAGTCTGTTTTGCCCCAGCGGATCTGGGTCAGTTTGTCGCGCTCGTTCGCCAGTGGCAAAATGATGTGGTTATATGCCTGGGCGATTGCATTGCCGTGTCCGTTCAAACGGGCACAGCTTTTACGATCGGCCTCCAAAATCCGCTGGTAGGTCTCGATATCATGCCGCTCCAGCCAGCTCATGAGCGTAGGACCAATGTTGAAACTCAGAAATTCGTAATTGTTGATGATTTCAATTACGTCTCCCCGCTCGTTCAAAATGCGGGCAAAGGCATTGGGGCGGTAGCATTCGTGGTAAATCCGCTCATTCCAGTCGTGAAAGGGAGCCGCACTAGGCTGACGCTCGATCGAGTCTAGATAAGGATTCTCACGCGGTGGCTGGTAAAAATGCCCGTGAACCGTAACGTAGACCCCTTGAGCTGTTTGCAGGGGATCATTACCCGGCAGAGGATTCGCGGCTGCACTACGCAGTTGAGAGCCATGCCAGAAGTCAACTGGAGTCGTCCCGTTCTTCTGCTGCTGCGGTTCATTCAGCACTGATAGTGGCTCGTGGCTCTGACTAGCAGAGCGGGGATCAGAGTTTGAGGTCATGTAAGAAATGCCAAAGGGATTAGAGAAACCGCATTGAATGAAGTCATTCAACAACGGTGCCGAAAAAGATGTAGAAGTGCAGCGATCACGCTTAACTCTGAAGGGCTAAGAACAAAGACGCTAGCTTAAAAAACCTCATTGGCTTCAAGCTAGACGCTTCCAAAGTTTTTGCTTCAAAGGTCTGAATGTAGCAAGGTAACGCGCTCAGGGTGCAGGTTCGTACTTGAGTGCATTGCCATATGCAGGACCACAGTTCTCAAGAGCAATGGATAGACCGAACTGTAAGGGCACGGAGCGTTTTACCCTTCAGTCTGTATCGGCCGAACAGTGAATGATTTAGATAGATGAACAAAAGCCTTAACGCAAAAGAATGTATCAGTCTGGTCAAGCCGAAAATATCTGGCTAAAAGCGTAAAAGAATGGGGATCATCTCCGTCTCTAGGGAGACTTAAACCATGTCACGGTTCTGCAAAGGCTCATTCTAGGACGGTGAAGATTAGAACGATGAAGATATAGCAGTTGAAGAGAGCATTAGAACAGATATAAACCTTGGAACTTCCTTTAAGTAAGTGAGTAAGGGTTTCGATTCATCCCTCATCCTTCATCCTTTTGCTATAAATCTCTACTAGAAGTTAAACGCCATATAGAACTTACTCGAGTTCAACCACAAATGTAGAAAAATTTAAGCACGAATTAAGAATTCGTCCTAAAAGCCGACAGTGCTGATGTCAAATTACATCCATTGTTACATTGCCCTGCAGGACGCAAGCGACAGTGCAAAGGTTCAAGCGTTAAACAAGCTGTATTTAGCAGCTAGAAGGACGATCGCCTTAAACGCATCTACGCGAAGGCAATGCCGTGCCCCTGTATAAAAAGCTGACTGTTTAACTTACGCCTCCAAAGACCGAACGGACTTCTGACTGCTTATGGCGGTGCCATGTCTAAGCCTTTCGAAGTGTCCAGAACGGCACTTTTTGCGTCACTTCTAGACTGCCGCCTTGAATCCATTTCTGCGTAAACAGATAGTCTTTACTTTGCCAGAGTGGAATAAACGGCACATCTTGACCCAGCACATCCTGAAGTTCAGTAAATAATTGCTTGCGGGTGGTAGGGTTTTGCGTTTTGCGGCTCTGATCAATAAGTTGATTGGCACGATCGCTATAGTAAAAAGAGCCTTGCAAAAAACTTGATCCATCAGCACAACCGTCCGTTGCTGACCCTTTTGTACATTCCATAAACGGCTGAATGTAATTGTCAGCATCTAAAAAGTCGGGTGTCCAATCCAGCAAAAACATTGGATACACACCCTTATCAAGGTTTTTGTAAGCTGTGGTGGAATCAATGCTTTTAAGATCAATTTGCATCAGCCCACCGAGTTGCTTCTTGGCAGCAGCTCGTAAGGTGATCGCAGCCAGTTGGTCATTAATCAAATTAGAGCGATACCAAAATTCAACTTTTAACGGGTTTGTAGTGGTATAGCCTGCCTGGTTTAAGAAAGCAGTTGCTTTGGCAACATCACTATCACCATACCGCTCTTTAAATACAGGTTTTTGTTCGTCTAGCGTTGTCGGAATCAGGCTATAAAGTGGATCGATTTGCCCTTGAAAGATCCGATCTTGCAGTAAGGGACGATCGACGATCGCAGCAATTGCTTGTCGCACTTCCAGTCGATCAAGCGGTGGCGATTTGAGATTTAGCGTCAGATAATCAATACCGCTACCTGCCTTTTCAATAATCTGCCAGCCTGCAGTAGTCGCACCTTGTTGTAGATTGCGAATTTGATCCAGTGCCAGATTTTGATAGGCAACATCCACTGCACCAGTACGAAACGCGTTGTACAGATTAGCTGGACTGGAGAAAAATTGAATATCGACCCCTTGATTGGCTGGCTTTTTGCCCCAATACTGCTCAAACGCATCCAACCGCAGTAGATCGGTACCGTATTTCACCAGTTTGTAAGGACCTGTACCCACCAATGTTGCTGGTTTAAATGAGCCTTCCTTAATTTCGTATGCCTGAGGCGAAACCGCGCAGGCACCGGAAAATGCCAGCAATGACGGAAAGGCTGCAAAGGGCTTCTTGAGTTTAATAGTCAACTCATAAGCACCCGTTGGCTTTACTGTCTCCACTAAATCCGATAGCAAAAAAGAGGGGGAGCCACCGTTTTGAAGGAAGCGCTGTAGCGAAAATGCCATTGCTTTGGCATTAAAGGAGGTGCCATCGTGAAAAACAACGCCTTTACGTAGCGGCACTGTGTAGGTTAACCCGTCAGTGCTAACGATCGGGAGCGCCGTTGCCAGTTGGGGTTCCAGGTCGGTCGTGCCCAGTTTGTAGGTGTAGAGGCGATCGCTCAGGTTATACAACAAGCTGCTGGGAAACGTCCCGTATGCATCTGCTGGGTCAAGCGTGTTGATGGTCGCTGTAGTGCCCAGCGTAATACGCCCACTGCCAGCAGTGGGCGATCGCAAATCCGGTGCAGAACGATGACAACTAACTGCTAACAAGCAGCAGAGACAGAACACAAGCAGCGAGTTCGCAACGCGCCATCGAACAGAAAGAAGAGAATGCATTCATCCAGGCAAGGGAAGTGAGCATTCTATTCTAAGGTCTTCTGTTTGGCTTTTAGCCTTTAGTTCTAAAGCCCCCTAACGACTGCAAGTTTCAGTCAGAACTACTTTGTCAGCGTTCGCCGTTTTGCCTCATAAAAGCTACAGGCAACGTGACCAAGACTATAGAGAATACTGGCATTGCCAACGCTACCCACAGCAGCCCCCACGAACGGTACGATCTCAACCACACTCATCCCCACTTTGACCACTTGGGAGCCTCCTGTTCCCAAACCCCAGAGCGTGAGTACTTCGCCGCGTCGGGTCGGGTCAGTCGGTGAGAAGCCATAAATTGCCGCGATACGGTAGATCATTTCTGCCTGTAAAGCTGCGATCGCCCCTAAATCAACAGCTAGCAACATCAACGCCAGAGGTGGCACAAAATTAGTTGCCAAGCCAATGCCAGCGGCTTTCCAGGCTGTATCGGTGATAACCCGCTGTGCCAAGGCTTCATCGGTCTCCGTAGGATAGGTGCGTCGCAATGTCTCAACTTCTTGTTGGACGGCATCAATGTCTACTTGCCCTAGCGCTGCCAAGAGCCAGCTAGCACCAGGAACCTTAGTCGCAAATTTGATAAAAGGACTGGTCGCGATCGGTGTGACGACATTTCCAACGGTTTCAGTGCCTTGCTCGACGAACCGATAAAGCGCTGTGCCAAACGTCTCTCCAACCAGTGTTGTGGCATCCTGCAAGGCGTTTGTCATTGCCTGAGATGTTTGCTTCGCCATCCCAATCCAGTTATTGAAATCGTTATGCTGTTGAGTCGCCATAGATTAAGTCGTGCTGCTCGAGGCAGTGAATGCTTGTATCTACTTCACTTTAGAAAGCTAGCATCCAAAGCGCTTCTATCCTTTGGTAGTGAGAGCCAACCGCTATGGTAAGAACTTATTGCTTGGCTCACTTGATCGCTCAGATCAAATTCTCAGCGACAGAATCGTAGACACCCCTACAAGATGCGATCGCGTCAATCTTTTCGCAATATTCCCTTGCCTGAGTCGCCATTGTGGTCATAATGGTGTCTTGTTTGACTAATGCTGGTTTGAGGGCATGACGCTTCGCTTTTCGCAACCGATCAAAAAGCTGACCATAACAATAGAGCGGCTTCGCCAACCTCTGTTGAGTCTGTTGTGTCTGCTTTTTTTAGCTGGGATGATTATCGTTGCGTCGCCTGCGATCGCTCAAGATCGTTCCGTTAAGGAATTACAGCAGCAACAGCAGCAACTTGACAAACAGCGATCGCAGCTAGCTAAAGAGCAAGAACGCCTCAAAAATTTAGAAAAGGCAGCACAGGGAAACCTGCAAGGGTTGCGTCAGGGCATCAGAGCCACTGCCAGCCAGATCAAAGCCAGTGAAACGCAACTACAAACAGCAACCAAACAATTGCGATCGTTAGAAGTTTCGCTGGTAAAGGCAGAACAGCTTTATCACCAAAAGCAGTTTTCAACGGTCGCCCGACTGCGATTTCTCCAGCGGCAGCAAACCGATCGCGGATGGGCTGTACTTCTTCAAAGCCAAAATTTAAACGATTTTCTCGATCGTCGCCATCAACTGAAACGTCTTTACAAAGCGGATCAGCAGCTACTCAGTAGCTTCAAGCAAGACACTGATCGCATCAATCAGCAGCGCAATCAGGTAGAACAACAAAAAAACCAGATTGCCATACTTAACCAGCAACTCCTTGCCCAAAAAGCGTCTTTTGAGGCACAGGCAGGTTCACAACAAACGATGATTGAACGCTTGCGAAACGATCGTCGTGCCCTGGAAGCTGCCGAAACTCAATTAGTCCAAGATTCTCGCAACATTGGGCAACTCATTCAGCAGCGGGTTAACGCAGGTAGCATTACCTTTCGCGGGACAGGGCAAATGATTGTACCGTGCGTCGGTGAAATGACCAGCGGCTTTGGCTGGCGAGTGCATCCGATTCTCGGCTATCAGCGCTTTCACTCTGGCATTGACTTTGGTGCGGACTATGGCACAGCCATCAATGCGGCAGACAGCGGCACTGTTATCTTTGCAGGCTGGTACGGTGGCTATGGCAATGCAGTCATCATCGATCACGGTGGTAGCATGACAACCCTATACGCACATAGCAGCGAACTCTATGTTGTAGAAGGGCAAACAGTGCAACGCGGACAAGCGATCGCTGCCGTTGGCTCTACTGGACTTTCGACTGGTCCCCACCTCCACTTTGAAGTGCGCCAAAATGGTGATCCGGTTGACCCAGCAGCCTACCTTTAGCAAGAGCTGAAAGATGAAGATAAGCCTTTAGCTCTCACCCTTGACAACAGTGCTATGATCACGAAATAACGAGGGTATGTAGCTCAGTGGATAGAGCATCAGGTTCCGGTCCTGAGGGTCGGGGGTTCGAGTCCCTCCATACTCGTTTTTAGGTAAAACGTTGATTGTCATCGTTGATACTGTTGTTACACCCTTTGCAGGCTGGGTACGTTTGCATCTTCAAGACAAGAGCGGCAAGCAGTCTTAGTTCCCTCCAATCTGCTTCATACATACAGTAAACCCAGTTGAATCAATGGTCGAATTAGTTCAATTGATCCATAACGAGTGTTGCTCTAATTAGGTATTCCTCAATTCGCAGCCAACACAATTCAATTGAACCTAGTTAGGCAGCAAGCACGATTGAAATGATGCAATTTAAATTTAGTTGCAGCCGCTATGCTGTGGACTACCAATAAGAACTGAACAGTGTTTGCAGCGAATGGAAGCAACTAGTGAAAAAGGTGTCAAGGTGTTCTTAGAAACATTAGAACGGTACTAATTTTGCTATTGGAAATTTTGCTCAAAGCGGCTAAGACAATTGGCTCAACCTGCACTACGAGCCTGTTTGCTTGCGAATCACTCAGCACAGTTCTACTTCCGATGCTGCTGCACGCAGTCACACTAATGCAAAAAGTGCTGGCTACAGATTTCACGATTGATTCCACTCAATCCCTCTAGGAAGGGAAAGCTACAAGCAGAAGGCTCTTGCTTTGTAGCGTGTAAAAAGGGAATTAGATAAGGGCTTAAAGCAAGCTCTAGGTCTAACGCTATTCGTTCATGCTGTGCAGATGGCGTTGTAAGCTGCAACACATTTGTTGCGATCGCTATGCAGCTTCTTCCCTTCTATAGATACTAAATTTAAACGTTCTTCCCTTCAGCCCTTGCAAACTTAACCATACAGGCTCACACTAGACTTGAAAGCAAACTGGGAGCCGAGAGGTTTGTTGTGAAAAAAGTTTTAGCCATTATCTTAGGTGGCGGTGTAGGTACACGCCTCTATCCGCTGACCAAACTGCGTGCGAAGCCTGCCGTACCGATCGCAGGTAAGTACCGTTTGATTGACATCCCGGTAAGCAACTGTATTAACTCAGACATTTTTAAGATTTATGTGCTGACGCAGTTCAACTCTGCGTCACTAAATCGCCATATTTCTCGTGCCTATAACTTCACGACGGGTTTTACCGAGGGGTTTGTCGAGGTGCTAGCTGCCCAGCAAACACCAGAAAACCCAAACTGGTTTCAGGGTACGGCAGACGCAGTACGGCAATATCTTTGGTTATTTCAAGAATGGCAAGCCGACGAATATTTGATTCTGTCTGGCGACCATCTTTATCGCATGGACTATGGCGACTTTGTGCGTCGGCACCGCGAGACTGGGGCAGATGTCACGATCTCAGTTGTCCCAATGGATCATCGTCGGGCTTCTGACTTCGGTTTGATGAAGATTGACAATACTGGACGCATTATCGACTTTAGCGAAAAGCCAAAAGGTGATGCCTTAAGTACGATGGCAGTTGATACGACTGTCTTGGGGCTAACGGCTGACGAGGCGAAAGAGAAGCCCTACATCGCCTCTATGGGAATCTACATCTTTAAGCGGGAAGCACTAGTCAAGCTTCTGCGTGATTTTCCAGAGCAAACCGATTTTGGGAAGGAGATTATTCCCAATTCGGCAAAAGACTACAACCTCCAGGCTTACCTCTTCAACGACTACTGGGAAGACATTGGGACGATCGAGTCCTTTTATGATGCGAACTTGGCGTTGACGCAGCAACCACGTCCGCCTTTCAGCTTCTACGACGAAGATGCCCCCATCTATACCCGTCAGCGCTACCTGCCACCAAGCAAGTTGCTAGATTGCCACGTACGGGAATCTATCATCAGCGAAGGCTGTATTCTGAAAAACTGCTCGATCTCCCATTCAGTACTGGGGGTACGATCGCGCATTGAGGCGGGCTCCACAATTGAAGACGCCCTGATTATGGGTGCTGACCATTATCAACCGTTTGCCGAACGCCAGTCAGGGCAGGACTGTGGTACTGACGAGGTGCCACTTGGTATTGGTGCTGATACTGTCATTCGCCGTGCCATCATCGACAAAAATGCCCGTATTGGTTGTAATGTCCAGATCATTAACAAAGATCGGGTTGAAGAAGCCGAGCGGGAAAGTGAAGGCTTCTACATTCGCAGCGGCATTGTGGTAGTTCTGAAAAACTCGGTTATTGCTGACGGAACAGTGATTTAGAAGCTAGGCGTTGCGTAATTTACCCTTTTCCCAGGAGAAAGGGTTTACACCCCAGCCATCTCCTAGCAGAAGAGAGCTGGGGTGTAGCTGGCTTGCCGTAGGGTCGGTAGGCTGTGCAGACTTTTTAGGAAAGCACGTTACTTAAATTTAGAGCTGTAGTCTGGGTGTCTTGTTTGCGGCGCAAGTGAGATGCTTACACGTTATGGACAGTTTCTTCCCTAGAACGTTTCTTAAGTAGCAGCGTTTAACTTGCAGCACGGTTTGGCATCCTTGTCAGATTCCTTTGATCGCTCCCCTCTCCCTCATCTGCCAGCGTTAGAGCCGCAAGACATCCGGCTCCTTCTGCTGGTTGGGCTGCCTGGTAGCGGTAAGTCATCCTTAGCGGCAGCACTTTTACGCGGCTGTCCGCAACGATGTTTGATTTCCACTGACGCGATTCGAGCGCAGCTTTTTGGCGACGAAGCGATTCAAGGCAACTGGCTACAGGTTTGGCGAGAAGTTGGTAGGCAATTGCAGCAGGCGACATGGCAAATTGCTACTGGGCAGCCCCTCGAAGCCATTTATGATGCTACTAATGCCGTACGGCGCGATCGTCGTCGTGCGATTGCATTGGCTCGCGGTTGCGGGTTTACCAACATCATTTGCATATGGTTGAATACACCGCTAAACATCTGCCTACAACGCAACCAGCAACGCGATCGACAGGTGCCTGACACTGTTATTTTGAAAATGCATCGTTGCTTAATGGGTGCACCGCCTGCTGTTGAAGAGGGCTGCGATCGTGTGCTTGAAATCCGTACCTGTACCCACCAAGATGAAGGTTTTTGATAGGCTAGAATCAAAGCGAAGAGCGGGACGGGCAGATCAGCCTTCGATACCCGATGTAGAGTAGAGGGACAGATTCTTTTTGCCCTGCCCTAGTCTCTTTAGGTTGGCGATCGTACCCAACCAATGCTCTAGGCAACTATGAGCCATAGAGCCGTAACAAGGGTTTTGGATAAGAGGCTGAATCCTCAGAGGAGAAGGATGAATGGCTGCAACTGACTTCAAAGATTACTACGCCATTTTGGGAGTGAATCGAACTGTCAACGCCGACGAGCTGAAAAAGGCTTATCGTAAGCTGGCACGTAAGTATCACCCAGATATGAACCCAGGTGATAAGGCGGCTGAGGCTCGCTTTAAGGAAGTCAGCGAAGCCTATGAGGTGCTGGCAGACCCAGAAAAACGGCAGAAGTATGACCAGTTTGGGCAGTATTGGAGGCAGGCGGGGCAAGGCGGCTCTCCCTTTAGCTCCAATCCCCGTGGTGGTAACGACTTTGACAATATCGAGTTCGGGCAATACCGCAACTTCGACGATTTTATTAATGAACTCCTGGGTCGGATGGGCAGCGACCCAGGCTTTGGACGTAGTGGAACGGGTGCCCGTACTTCTAGAAGTGCCCCTGGCGGTTTTAGCGATTTCTCGGACTCAGGCGGTACGGGGCTGGATGCTGAAGCTACCCTGACGCTAACGCTTTCGGATGCCTTTCATGGCGCACAGAAGCGCTTAATGCTTGGTAGCGAAGAGTTTGAGGTGCGTATTCCTCCTGGCGCGAAACCAGGCAGCCGCATTCGGATTAAGGGCAAAGGGCGGAGCAGTACCTATACCCCTGGTCAACGAGGTGATCTTTATCTTTCAGTAGCGATCGCACCGCACACCTTTTTCCAATTTGAAGGGGATAATCTGGTTTGCGAAGTAGCGATCGCCCCTGATGAAGCGGTGCTGGGCGCTCAAATTGAGGTGCCGACACCGGATGGTACGGTGACGGTTAATGTGCCTGCTGGCATTCGCTCCGGTCAATCGCTGCGACTCAAAGGCAAAGGCTGGCGTAGCCCAAAGGGCGATCGCACCGATCAAATGGTGAAGGTTGTCATTGCAACCCCTAAAGAGATCAGCGCGATCGAGCGCGAGTACTACGAAAAAATCCGCTCTAACCGCAGCTTTGAGCCACGCAAGCATTTGAAAGACGTGCGGCTGTAGTGATGAGTTGTGAGCTTTGAAACAAAGCCACTATGCCTCACTCAAAATGCTGAACTCAGGCGATCGCTGCCAGCAGCGCTTGTGAATCGGCAACGGCACCAAACACACCGCCCTGCATTTTAACCATGTTAAGGGCGGCTAAATGGTTGTTGTAATCCGTAGCAGCAGTGCAGTCGGACAGCAGCAAGCATTCGTAACCACGATCGTTCGCGTCGCGCATAGTGGTGTGCACACAAACATCGGTGGTGATGCCCGCTAGCAGAATGTTTTGGATGCCAAGGCGCTTCAGCAACAAATCCAGGTCAGTGGCATAGAAGGAGCCTTTACCTGGCTTGTCGATGACGGGTTCTCCGGGTAGAGGAGCCAGCTCGGGAATGATCTCCCAGCCGGGTTCGCCGCGTACCAGCACTTTGCCGCAAGGACCGGGATCACCAATGCCTGCGCCAATCTGACGCGATCGCCATTGTTTGTTCTCTGGCAAATCTGCTAAATCCGGTCGGTGACCTTCGCGCGTGTGCATCACGTGAAAGCCTTGCGATCGCATCACTTCTAGTACCGTTTTAATTGGCGCGATCGGTGCCCGCGTCAGCGACAGGTCATATCCCATCTGATCGACATAGCCCCCGATGCCGCAGAAATCGGTTTGCATGTCAATGATGAGAAAAACTGTATTTTCCGGGCGCAGATCACCATTGAACGGATATGGATACGGATCTGAAGCAAGATAACATCCCATCGTGAATCCCTAAGAGAACGGCTTTGAGCAAGATGATCAATGGCGCAGACGATGCGCCTCAGTTACTCTCAGTGCCTAACTCTGAGCGTGATCAATAGCAAGCAATTTCTCTGGCTCACTCACTTGGGGAGCAGCTTCATACGTTCGCGTAGGCGCTGGAAAGCCACAGGATGTGCCATCGGTGTGAATGACTTCCTCTTCCCAGGGCAGACGATAGGCACCGTTCACCAAATCCTGCATATAGGTGTAGGGACAGTCCTGAGCGCCACCTTTGACAGCTACATAGCCACGATGCCCAAATTGGTAGATATTATTTTCGACTGACCAGTAGCGGCGTGCTTCCTGAAGCAGTTTGGGGCGCACTTCGCCAGTGATAATTTCATTCGGGCGACCGTTCCCCGTCACGATCGACACGCCATCGTAGTTGACGATCATCCCCTCGCCCATTGAGTCGAAGGAACCGTCTGAGCCACACATACAGACAGATGCCGTGTAGATCAGATTACAGAACGCATTTGACTGGTTAGTAATCTGCCACGAGTGGCGAATAGGTGCCGTATAGCCCGCTGTTCTCAGCATGATATCAGCACCTTTATACGCACATTCTCGCGCCATTTCGGGGAACATCCCATCATGGCAAATGATGAGCGCCAAGGTGCTGCCGTTAGGACCTTCGCAAACGGGGATGCCCAAGTTACCGGGTTCCCACGGCTCCACAGGCACCCAGGGATGCAGCTTGCGATAATAGAGCTTGAGTTCGCCCTTATCGTCGAGAATAATGCCGCTGTTGTAGGGGTTACCGTGTGGGTTGAACTCCATGATCGAGAAGCAGCCCCAGATTTTGTGTTCCCGACACGCGGCGCTGAATGCCTGCACTTCAGGTCCATCCAAGCGACACATAATCTCTGGATTGGTGTCCATTGAGAGACCATGCAGGGCATATTCTGGGAATACAACTAGATCCATCGTCGGTAGGTTGCGGCGCGCTTTGCCAACCATCTCAACAATGCGCTGCGTTTGGGCGGACAGGTCTTCAGGTGTAACAACATTAGGCAGTTGCAGTTGCACTAACCCAAGCACAACCCCATCGGGCGCTTTATTGAGACCGCCAAGTCCACTCATGCAAACCTCCTACTAATTGCGTTGTTGCCAGAGACTGATTGTGACTGCTGTACTTAAGCTCAAGGCTTTGAACTGCGTTAGTTTTGCAGAGGCTTTAAGCCTTGCTGAACCGATCGCCCAAATTCAACCAACTGCCATCAAAGCCACTGAGCCAAAAGGCTAAGCAATCACAGTGCCCTCAATAAGGGTTTACAGAATCATGACCACGCATTAAGTATCAAAAAACACGTTTTAGCTGTTTTAGAGGCGTAAATTGCAATGCTACAACGATCGAGCCAGCACCCTCATTCAGCGATCGCTCACTGAAAAAATTATCGATCGCGCAGAGCTTTAAGCACGACCAGTCCCTTTGCCAGGGAGGTCAGAAAACGCTAACCGCTTTTCGCTCGTGTTCAACCGGTCCTGATAAGCAGCAGCTAAGGCGCTGTCTTCTGTAGCTTCAGTAACTCGCCTTGAATTTTCTGTTGCAAGGCTGGGTCGCTCTCTTTCCGCCGCGTCATTTCGTTAAATTGGGTAATGGTCAATCCATTTTCTTTGATGATATCAGCAGAGCGCTTGAGGAAGCGATTGCAGATGTCACGTACAGCCGAGGGAATGTTTTTTTGACGACACACATCATCAGGCACATTACCGCCCATAATGCGCTTTACCTCGGCATGGTCTTGCTGACGCTCCTGCTCGATGAATAACGCAGCACGGGCATACTGGCTAACTGGAGGCGTAGGCGATTGAGCAGAGACAGCTTCTCCTAGACCGAGAGTGATTGATCGCTGCGTCGGGCTAGGAGTATAGCTAGCCAGCACTCCCACTGTAGAAAGTGCGCCAACAAGCAGAAGGCGTGACAAGCCAGCATGAAGCATAAAACGTAGAGAAGAAGGTTGCATCATCGTTAGATATGACACTGTAAAAACTAGCACACTAGAGGTTTCAATAAGCTTTGAACTATTTCGGGTGCGATAAGTTCCAGCAATAAAGAAGGATTTGGGAAAAACAAAGCCTTAAAGCTGGAGGGTACGATCGCGTGCAAACACTGCTTTCAGTCGTAGCTTGCCCTTGTTCAAGCGGCTAGAAAACTGCCAGATAAGACGCAAAGACTGTCCTACAGTTACGAGCGACTTTCACGTTCAACGAGCAATCAAGCCTGAGAGTAGAGTGTTGTTTGTACTGACGAAAAGTAACCCCATAGGTGCCTAAAGTTTGCAATCGTCTTATTCTAAGGGACAAAGATTCAATAAAAGCAGGTTTTCTCTTTCAGAACATAGTATCGCCTTCCTACCGTAATCAGAGGCGTTTGTCCTTATAGATTGTGAAGTTTACAGATGCTTTAATCCACGATCTGCACCTCAGATCGTGGATCATGCTAGCTTACAGTCCTTGTCACGAGCATCTGGTAGGGAATGCGTAGAGCAACTGTCAAAACCCACCTTTAAGGTTTAAGTTAAAACGCAGCCACACGTAAACTTAAAACGTAAAGACTGCCCAGTTAGGTTCTCGATAGTAGTGAGTCATATCGTCAAATTTACGCAATTCTGCTCGCTTCACCTCAAAGACATTTGCCTCTTGCTCCAGCCATTGCTGGTTAAGTTGCACAAAGCGATCGCCAAGCGTGGTCAATGCTTCGGGCGCTGGAATGGTACCGAAGTAGCCCAGAGTAATGTGAGGCGTAAAATAATACTGCTGCTCAATGCCCAAGCCAATTAAGTCAGAATTCTGGAAAACAGCGCGACGGAGCTTGAGCGCTCGATCGTAGGAATGCTCATCTGCGGGTGCCAAGCAAATGGCAATCGCCCGTGGCATCACCATGAGCCCTAGCGCTTGAAAGTGTAAAGGCTTACCTTCAGCAACCGTTTGCGATTGACGAAAGATCGTTGCAATCTGCTCTTGAAGCTGCACCTCAAAATCAGGCTTGTGCTGACTAGTATCACGATAAGCGCTATCCCAAATCAAGTCAGCCAGCGTCAGGTGAAAGCTTTCGGGTGGCACTGGTACAAACAGGTCAGCGCCTAGTTGCTGCGCTAACTGCTGCTGATATTGCTTCAAGCTTTCATACAACGCTGCATTTCCAGTTTCTTCGTTTCCTGGCGGGGTCACAATCGTATAGCCCGGAAAGGGAGTAGGTTGCCACCCTTTTTCAGCGTGCCGTTGAAACTTAGGAGATTCCTGAAGGTGCTGCACCTGTGAGCGATATGTTTCTGGTAATGTCAGACGCATTGCCCGATTCAGGTAAGTCTGGTAGTTCTCGTCCAATGTCGATCGCCTCGCAAGGTACTGAATATATTGTTACGACTGGTTACTTTAGCAGCTCTCTGCATCATCTCGTCTTCTTAAGCTGGAAGCGCCGATCGTGCAAAGGCTGGCTTGTAAGGTCCAGTATTTGGAAATTACTTGATCCCCACCATAATCTAAATCCAGTCTGACAGGATTGCTAGGACAATACAATTACGAGCGACAAGAGGCGGTATTCTAAATGCCAATTTACCTTTACTGGGGTGAGGATGATTTTGCGATCGCCCAGGCAGCAACAGCACTCCATCGGCAATTGCTCGATCCTGTCTGGAGCAGTTTTAACTATGACAAAATCACTGCTGACCAGCCCACTGCGATCATGCAGGCGCTCAATCAGTCTATGACGCCACCCTTTGGTGCTGCTCACCGTTTCGTTTGGTTGGCAGAGACCTCGCTTTGTCAACGGTGCCCTGAGAGCCTGCTGACCGAGCTAGAACGCACGTTGCCAGAGCTTCCTGAGACGACAACTCTACTATTGACGATGAGCAGCAAACCTGACAGTCGCTTGAAATCGACCAAACTGCTGCAAAAGCACGCCACAATTCAGGAGTTTGGGCTGATTCCGACCTGGAAAACTGATTTGTTAGTTAAACAGGTAAAGCAGCTTGCTCAGGAAACCGGGGTGAAGCTGACACCTCATGGTGCAGAGCTGCTGGCAGAGTTGGTCGGTAACGATACCCGTCAACTGCATAGTGAACTAGAAAAACTGCGGCTCTATGTTGGCAACTCAAAGCAGCCGTTAGACGAAACCGTGATCGCCACCCTTGTAACAGCCAGCAGCCAAAGCACCATTCAGCTTGCTGCCGCTATCCGCCAGGGTCAAACGGCTCAAGCACTTGACCTTATTGCAGACTTACTGCGACAGAACGAACCCGCACTACGCATTGTTAGTAGTTTGGTTACACAGTTTCGCACCTGGGTTTGGATTAAAGTGATGCGGGAAGCAGGTGAACGTAGCGAGCAAGCGATCGCTCAAGCAGCAGAACTCCGAAACCCCAAACGCCTCTACTTTCTTCAAAAAGAGGTTGAGTCACTGTCAGCCCACACACTGCTTCAAACGCTGCCTCTGCTGTTAGAGCTAGAAGCAAGCCTCAAACGTGGAGCGGATGAACGACTCACCTTACAAACAAAAATCATCGAACTATGTGAGGTTTGCCGGTAACGGCTGAGGGAGCATCTTACCTTTGTAACCAAGTCTTTCAACCTTTATCCCAAGTCTCTTTCCTTAAGGAGAAGAATTTGAACCTTGCTCCCTTCTTTTTAGAAGGGCTGGGAACAAGGGGTATCTATGATGTGGCAATGGGATACGTGCAGGCTCAGAGCTTGAGGTAGTGAAACCCCTACTTACTAGGGGCTTAAACGAATCCAGTCATTGAATTAGAATAATTGTGTCTAACAGGTTCAGTTGTACCTAAAAGCCCCGGTAAGCAGCATTCTCTCTAGTCAAAATTATTAGCAAAAACTTAAAGCGATGGGATTCTTTGATTCTGAAATCGTGCAGCAAGAAGCCAAGCAGCTCTTTGGCGATTACCAATCGCTGATGACGCTTGGAGCTGATTATGGGAAGTTCGATCGTGAGGGTAAAAAGCTCTTCATCGAACAGATGGAAGCCATTATGGATCGCTACCGTGTGTTTATGAAGCGGTTTGAGCTATCGGAAGACTTTATGGCGCAAATGACCGTAGAACAACTCCGTACACAGCTTGGTCAGTTTGGCATGACACCGCAGCAAATGTTTGACCAGATGAACCGGACTTTAGAGCGCATGAAAGCTGAGGTAGAAAGAACGGTGTGATAGTTGTTGGTTGTTAGTTTTTTGCTACTAGAAGGACTGTCTAACAACCAAAAACTAACAACTAGCCGCTTTCTATGGTCGGCTAAATTCAGAGGGCGATCGAAAATTCTCGACTGGTACGTCTCGTAAAGCCTGTTGCATAAAGTCGCGCCATACAGGAGCGACATAGCCACCACCCGTCGCGCCTCTGCCGATCGGACGATAGTCGTCATTACCTACCCAAACAGCGGTTGAAAGCTGAGGCACATAGCCGACAAACCAGATATCGCGTTCAGATGAGGTCGTACCTGTTTTGCCAGCAGCAGGACGATCAAGCCTTGCTGACACGCCTGTCCCGCGCGTGATCACTCCTTGTAGTACATCTGTCAGTGAAGCTGTAGACCACGGATCAAGTACAAGCTGTGGCTTGGGCGTGTTGTCCAGTAAGATGTTGCCAGTGCTGTCTGTAACTTGCACGATTAACGTTGTTTCAGAGTACCAACCGTTGCTGGCAAAGGTAGCGTAGGCTCCAGCCATTTCTAGCGGAGTCAGGTCAACCGAGCCTAGCGGTAAGGAAACAACAGGCTCGATTGGACTACGAACGCCGATCGTCCGCATGACATCAATCACCTTATTTAGACCTATGTCCTGACCAAGCCGCACGACTGGCACATTACGCGATTGTTCAAGCGCCCTCCGAATGGACATGGGACCAGCGAACGAATTATCGTAGTTCTGCGGCGAGTAGTATTCATAGCCATCGGGATAGCTTACAGGCGAATCTGAAACCGTCGAATCAGGCGCATAGCGACCAGAGGCAAATGCCGTGTAATAGACAAATGGCTTTAAAGCAGAACCAGGCTGCCGGAGGGATTGCATGGCTCGGTTGTACTGGCTCTTGCGATGATCAACCCCACCTACCATTGCCTTTACAAAATGGGTGCGCGGGTCAACGGCTACCAGAGCCATTTGATCGGCATAAACACCTTGATTCACTAGATTTGCGTGCCCTCGCTTCACCACATCTTCTGCAACACGCTGAAGCTTAGTATCGACTGTCGTTTGAACCCGCATACCGCCTTTAAGTACGGCATCTTTCCCAAAGCGCTTCGTCAACTCCTGCACCGCCGCTTCAGTAACATATGGGATGGTGCTGCCCTGAAACGAGGTAATCTTTCCTAGTTTCAGTGGCTGCTTACGGGCAACGGCTTCTTCTTGAGGGGTAATCCAGTTCAAGTCTTTCATCCGGCGCAGCACAGTTAACTGTCGCTGTTTCGCTCCTTTGTAGTCAATGAAAGGACTGAGGCTTTCGGGAGCCTGAATCAGCCCTGCCATCATTGCAGATTCTGCCAGCGTCAGCTTCGCAGACGATTTTCCAAAGTAGCTCTCAGCAGCCGTCTCTGCCCCATAGGTATTATGTCCCCAGTAAACCTGGTTCAGATACATTTCAAAAACCTGCTCTTTCGAGAAGATTTGCTCTAGCCGCAGCGCCAGCACAGACTCTGCCACTTTGCGGCTAAACGCACGTTTAGGAGTCAAAAATAGGTTTTTGACCAACTGCATCGTCAGCGTAGAGCCACCTTCGACCGTTGCGCCCGTTGACCAGTTTGCCAAGAAGGCACGGAGGACGGCACCCGGATTCACGCCACGATGAGAGTAGAAGTAGCTGTCTTCGATCGCCAAGACTGCCCGCTTTAGATCGGGAGAAATCTGATCGAGCGGCACCACTTCCCGATTTGCTTCGCCATGAATGCTCGTTAGCAGTTTGCCTTTGACATCGTAAATATGAGTCGTTTCGCTGGGTACATAGCTACGAAGAATACGAACATCGGGCAAATTGCGAAAGCTAATCGCTAAGCCAACTAAACCACCTGCCACTACAGAGCTCGACAGCATCGCAACGCCGAGCACCATGCCACCTGTTACCTTGCCGACAGTTTTGACAACCTGATAAATTGTCTCTGGTGCGCCAGGTTGTTTGCGTTGTTGAAGTGTATTGGATGCCACGACGACTTTAGATCCTTACAATCATTGAACGGGCAGGGCTTGACCGAGCGCGATCGCCGCTACTAGCGATCGCGTCACAGGTACTCAATCATACTATTCACGCCTAAAACGGAGGTATCCGCATGGCTTTAGCAGCAAGGTTAACATCATAACTACGGGATGGATGACAAACCACGTTAAATTAATGGCAGACAGCTTGTTGCTAGCTTTACAAACAAACATGGCGGCTCTATCAGCTCGTCCTCGAAGCTAAGCAGCCCTGCGAAACGAGCAATGAAAACGTCAAGCTGTCTATAACTGCGTTCTCCCGTTATCTGAACATAATGTCCAATTTGTCCTGGCTGCGGCGCGGCATCAGCGAAATTTTTCCCGATCAGGTAGAGTCTGCCAGCAGCGATGAAAACCTGACGCAGCGGTTGGCACAGAGCGATCGCCCCCTCCGCATTAAGTTGGGTATTGATCCCACAGGTGCAGATATCCATTTGGGGCACAGTATTCCCATGCGGAAAATGCGATCGTTTCAGGATGCTGGACATACGGCTGTCTTGATTATTGGCGACTTTACTGCTCGCATTGGTGACCCCACTGGCAAATCCGAAGTGCGTCGTCAGTTGAATGAAGATGAAGTGCGTGCTAATGCCCAGACTTACCTGAACCAGGTGCGTCCCATTCTAGACTTTGACACACCGGGTCGCTTAGAAATCCGCTACAACTCGGAGTGGTTGTCCAGCCTGGATTTAAGCAAAATTCTGCAACTTCTGGCAACCACCACTGTTGGGCAAATGCTGGCGAAAGAGG
Organism: Phormidium sp. FACHB-592; assembly: GCF_014695795.1. NCBI lineage: Bacteria > Bacillati > Cyanobacteriota > Cyanophyceae > Oscillatoriales > Oscillatoriaceae > Phormidium > Phormidium sp. FACHB-592. The sequence goes on along the minus strand of NZ_JACJOZ010000043.1, from coordinate 65,753 downwards.
GCTTTTCAGAACGCTACGACAAAGGCGACCCCATTTACCTGCATGAATTTCTCTACCCACTGATGCAGGGTTACGACTCGGTTGCGGTTGAAGCCGATGTGGAATTGGGCGGGACTGATCAAAAGTTCAATATTGCGATCGGTCGAGATTTACAGCGTTATTTTGGTCTGCGCCCTCAGTTTGGGCTACTCGTACCCATTTTGCTGGGCACTGATGGCGTGCAGAAAATGTCGAAGTCTCTCGGCAACTATGTAGCGCTATCGGAAGATCCGCTGACGATGTACTCCAAGCTAGAGAAAACGCCTGACGCATTGCTGAAGTCGTACTTTGAACTGCTTACTGCTTTGCCGATCGACCAAATACCTCCAAACCCCCGTGATGCTCAAAAGCTGCTAGCGCTGACGATCGTGACCCAGTTTCATGGTGAAGCGGCAGCGAAACAGGCACAGCAAGACGCGATCGCCCTTGTGCAAGGCAACACTACCAACGCGGATACTGTTCCAGAGTTCTCCCTGTCTTCTATACAGTTTCCCGCGAAGGTGTTTTATCTGGTTAGCGCTAGCGGCTTATGTAAAGGCAGCTCTGAAGCGAGACGACAGATTCAAGGCGGTGCAGTGAAGCTAGATGGCGAGAAGGTTGATACGGTCGATCGTGTGTTTGATTCACCTCATGATCTGGTTGGTAAAGTCTTACAGCTTGGCAAAAACAAATTTGTTCGCTTCATTGCTTGAGTTGTTTTGCCGCACCTCTCAGTTCCGTTAACGCCATTTGCTGTTGCTGGCAAAGCCCATCAGTCATACTTTTAGTCGTTCCGAAAGAATGCAACAAATCAGCACCGTGGTGGTGACGGTTCGGATGAGCACAGCCTAACAACAGCGAGTTTTGTATCAAAATGTACTGTTATTACTAAAGATTTGCGGTAAAGCGCTAAGTTTATAAATAGTGATACTGATGAACGAGCCGCTATGCCTACGTCCACGCTAATTAATGATCCCGCACTGAAACTGAAACACCTGTCTAGCATGGTTGCCTCTCTTTCTCACCGCTTAGAAGTAGCGAGAGCCAGCCACAACGTGCAGTTGACGGCGCTGCTAGAGCGTGAATATGAGCAATTGACGGTAGAGCAGAAGGTTGTGTCGTTCGGCTCCTCTAACGTGATGAAAGCGTGGTTTCAGCGCTTATGGAACAATTTGGCGGACACGATGCCCAGTCTGTATCAGCTTCAAATTACACAGACGATCGACGACAACGGGCATGAATGCTGGAGCGTTTATTACCCTAAAACAGGGCAACGACTGGTGACAGAATCTGAAGCAGAAATGCAGATCTGGATCAAGCAAAACTATTGGGCTGCTTAGGCACATGATACGGCTGTCATCACATCCTCAATCTTGCGAGTAGAGGGAGTAAAATGACAGGACTGATCGTTGCTATGAAGAGAAAGAACTTCCGATACGTTGTTATTGGAGGTTCTTTCTGTTTTGAATCGCGATCGCTCTGCCGTATTCAGCCTGTCCAATCTCCCTGTAATGACTGATTTTTTCTCTATCTATGGGTTTCTAATCGTCTCCATGTTGCTGGGGGCAGTGTTGGGGCTATCGCTCTACCTACCGTTAATGGCAGGTCAACTATCGCTGGCAAGTCCCGGCTTTTATGCACTGGGGGGTTACATCGCTGCGATTCTGTCTACGCAAGTCTTTAAGACTGAGGGCAATTTTCCCATCCCAGTGCTGCTGTTGGAGATGCTGCTAGCTGGGGTAGTTTGTGGGCTATTAGGGATTTTTGTTGGCATTCCAGCTTTACGGTTGCGGGGCATTTATCTGGCGATCGCTACTATTGCCTTCGTTGAAATTCTCCGCATTCTTGCATTAAATCTAGAGATTACGGGCGGTGCAGTTGGCATCTTTGGCATTCCGCAACCCTTTGAGACGGCGATCGAATACCTCTGGATTGTCCTTCCTTTATTAGTCATCAGTAGCCTCTTTGTTTATCGGCTCGAAAACATCCGTGTTGGTCGGGCACTGATCGCGATTCGCGAAGACGAACTAGCTGCCGATGCCATGGGCATCAACCCGACCTACTACAAAGTGCTAGCGTTTGCGCTGGGTGCCATGCTGGCAGGCATAGTTGGTGCCGTCAGCGCTCACTTTCTCAATACCTGGAATACGCGGCAAGGCACCTTTGATGTCAGCATCATTTACCTCACTTTTGTGTTGATTGGTGGCTCCAGAACGGTCGTTGGTCCGGTTGTGGGTGGTATGGTCTTCACGGCTCTGCCAGAGATCTTGCGTGCTGCTGCCGATCTGCCTGGACTGCCCCCCTGGTTAGCGCAATTTCTCCGCGATAGTCGCTTAATTCTGTTTGGCTTGCTGATTGTGGTTGGCTCCGTCTTTTTTCCGCAGGGTCTTGTTAGTCCCAACCTGTTCAAGCCACGTAAATTTCGCCAGAGAGCCTAAATGGGCATCATGCTTCGGCAGACTCAGATGTCGATCGCAGCATCTCCCCTGTGCCCAAACAATACTCTTGTGTTGCAAGATACGTCTACTTACAGCAAGGCACAGAAAGTATGACTAGCCCTTTGCTTTACGTTTGTATGGTGTCTACTTCTTAACTGGATAGCGATCGGTGTGAGAAGAGCCTGATTTCGCAACTGAATTAACGGCTAGCTTCACCCGTAGAAACGGATACTCAACATACCGATAGGTCAACCCAGACAAACTAACAACCATCAAGCCACATAGTCCTACGAGCATCCAAAAATAAATTGGATTCATACCGGCAATAGGGTAAATCTGATTAACGAGCCGCAGCACTGAGAAAAGAACGATGCCATGCAGCAGGTAAACGCTATAACTAACTGTGCCGAGATATTTAGATGCGGGCGCAGTCAGTAGACCAAATAGATTATTGCCGTGTGCAATCAACACGAAGGCACAAAAGATGAGGGCGATCGCTCCTAAATCATAGATATAGGGCGGCGGCAGAATAATTGGTATCGCGACCAAAAGCATCATAATACCAAGTGACGTATGCCAACCTAAAAATCGCTTCTTTGGCTCAAGATGCTTGATTAAATACGCTGCTGCCATGCCAAAAAGAAAGCTCATTAACGTTGGTAACGGTTTATAGCTACTGACTAAACAGAGCACTAAGAAAGTGAGAAATAAACCGCTAAACCTTGAAGGTTTAGCAAACCACGTTAAGAACGGCAAAATTAAATAGAACTGAAGCTCATAGGTCAGAGTCCATTGGACTGAAGCATTGATTAAGCCAACGGATGAATAGTTAATATCAGGAAAAACGTTGCTACTGACGTTGGAAAATCCATAAATACCACACACCAGCCAACTGCCAATTTGCATCAAGAATCTTGGTAAGCTAACTTTTAAGGAAAAGTTAGAAATGATCAGCACAATAACAACGATGACAGCAAGCGAGAACCAGTAGGCTGGCAAAACCCGCAAGGCACGTTTGATGTAAAAATCCTTAAGTTTGAATCTAGAACCAGAAATTACTTTTGACCAGAATAAGAATCCGGTGATCATGAAGAAAAAAGCAACAGCTCCCTGTCCCGCAAACGTGTAAAAGTTGGATGGTGATACTTGCCAAGTGCCAATTTGAAAATATTGATAGTTAACAACTGCATGATGAAAGAAAACACCCAGTGCTAAAAAGCCTCGCAAGCCATCCAACGTTTTGTACTGTGCTTGATCAGCTTTTTGCACGATCTGTTGGTAAAAAGCTGAATGCTTAACGATAAGTTTGGCAAGACCAAAGAAGAGGATGGTCAGACCGATCGCTGGAAAGATGCTGGTAAAAGCCATAGTGCGCGAACGTAAGCAATTTTCAGGATTAAAGCGAAAACTTTGGTGCGATCGAAGACAATAAAGCCATGAGCTAGTGATGTTCCGCCACCGTATGCTATGCCCCTAAAGGAACCTGTCAATGCTACCGCAGAATCCAATTGCCGTCCGATGCTGGCAGCGAAAGGGCTGAGTCGGCGCTTTGGCGGGCTAGTTGCTGTCAATAATGTGTCATTTACTGTCAACGCGGGTGAAATTTTTGGGCTGATCGGTCCCAACGGGGCAGGCAAGACAACGCTATTCAACCTGGTAACTGGGTTGATCCCGCCCTCTAGCGGGCAGATGATCTATCAAGGTGCAGATCTCTCTCGCTTGCGTCCGCATCAAGTTGCAGCTAAGGGCATTGCTCGCACTTTTCAGAACATTCGACTATTTGGCAACCTCTCTGCATTAGAGAATGTCATGATTGCCCAGCACATACATAGTCACAGTGGCATTCTACAGGGGGTGTTGGGCTTGTCGCCTGCGCCTCGTGAAGAGCGACAGATTCGGCAAAAGGCAAGGGAGCTATTAGAACTGGTGGGACTAGGCGATCGCGCTGATGAACAAGCCCAAAATTTTGCTTATGGCAACCAGCGTCGGTTGGAAATTGCTCGTGCCTTGGCGCTGCAACCGCAAGTTCTGCTGCTGGATGAGCCTGCCGCCGGCATGAACCCCAGCGAGAAGCATCAACTGAGTAACTTTATCCGCCAAATTCGTGATCAGTTTGACCTGACAGTGCTGCTCATCGAACACCATGTGCCGCTGGTGATGGGCTTGTGCGATCGCATCGCCGTCCTTGACTTTGGACAACTCATTGCCCTGGGTGATCCAGCGCAAGTCAAAAATAATCCAGCGGTCATCGAAGCCTATCTAGGAGCCGAATAATCCCCTGCTGCCCTCCGCCCTCTGCCGTTCTCCTTCTTCATTCTGCCTCATGCCCTCCCCCTTACTCGACATTCAAAAACTCAGCGTCAATTATGGCGGCATTCAGGCGTTGCAGGCGATCGATCTGGTCATCCAGGCAGGGGAGGTGGTCACGCTAATTGGTGCCAATGGCGCAGGCAAAACCACAACCTTGCGGGCAATTTCCCGACTAATCGGTGTGCGTGACGGACACATTTTTTACAACGGCAAGAATATTACTCGCCAGCGTGCTCATGCTGTCGTCAAGCTAGGTATTGCCCACAGCCCTGAAGGACGCAGAATTTTAGCGCGACAGACGGTGCTTGATAATTTGCAGCTCGGCGCTTATACCCGCTCTGATCGCCTTGGCATCAAAGCGGATATTGAGCAACAGTTCCTTACCTTTCCGCGACTGTCAGAGCGTCGTCATCAGCTTGCAGGCACTCTCAGCGGTGGCGAACAGCAAATGCTCGCGATTGCCCGTGCCCTTATGAGTCGCCCTAAACTGCTGCTGCTGGATGAGCCAAGCCTGGGACTGGCACCTACGATCGTGCGCGAACTGTTTACCAGCATTCAAACCCTCCATACCGCAGGGGTTACTATTCTGCTAGTGGAACAAAATGCCAATCTTGCCCTTCAGTACGCTAATCGAGGCTACGTTCTAGAAGCTGGCTACATTACCTTGACAGGCAACGCGGCTGAATTATTAAGTGACGATCGAGTTAAGCAAGCCTATTTAGGGTAGATAGCCTTGCCGCTAGTTAATGCTACTCATGCGACTAAAAGCTACCAGACGCAGCATAACTTTAGTCGATCGTCAATGCTCTACTCCAATGAAACCTAAAAGTACCCACTTGGAGGCATGGTGCTTTTATGGGCATTTGCTACAACAGAATCATGAAACTAGTAAACCACTGGTCAGCGCCTTATTCCAGTGACTGATTGCAACCACTAGTGATGGTACGGTTGTGCCTCTCACTACAGACAGCAATGTTCTAGTCCCAGCATGATGCGGCTGTACTATTACTGAGCAGTCTTGACTATCAGTGATATATTAAGAAAAATAACAAAAACGCGAATTTTGGCAGAATCGTGTTTCCAGTGAGCGTGTTCTTTAGGCGTAGGTGAGGACTGAACTGAGTGACTTCTTTACTAAATTTGACCCAAACGACTGACGTATCTCTCATTGCTAACTTCTTTCAGCAGTCAGAAGGGCGCTGGAAGTCCGAGCGGCGCTACTATACCCTTCCAGAAGGGGAAACAAAGGAAGTAGTTAGCATCATTACCATTCGGTTTTTGACGCCAAATAGTCCTGAACTATGCCATTTAGCAACACTACATGGCATTGATGAAGCGCTATTAACCTGCGGCGCTGAAGTTCTTTGGGATAGCCATGATTCAGCGACAGGGAAGCCACAGTCAGAAGGTTCTACCTTGTTTGGTGCCGGGGGGACAAAGCTGTACCGCGATCGCGGCTTTGCAACGACAAAGCCCGTCTTAGCAGATTTCTACTTCTCTGCCCCTAACACTCTCTGTCTTCGCACAGAGTACAAAGGTTCCGTTTTTGAGGAAGAACTGAAGCTGATCGGTCAGCATTATCGCACTCGCCAAACCATCATTTCGCGTGCTGGAGAGCAACAAATGATTGGTCAATACCTGGAAAAACGGCTTTAGAGCATAGGTTGTGCAGCACCAGGCGGAAGTATCTGCTCCTTTGTATTCCCCTGGTGCGTTGCTCTAGTTCTTACCAGCCCCACGAGCCTTGAACCCCTTTAAATGGTCCCACAATATCGCTGGTAATCCAACCACCGTAGAAACTGCCAGGTTGGGGCTCCACTTTTTCGCCATTGACAAAACAAGCATCCATTGGAGCGGGGTAAAACGCTACATAATTGGCGATCGTCGCAAAGGCAGGCGTAGGCTCAGGATAGTACCAGGCAACATCATCTATGCGCTTGTCACCCACTGCAAGGCTGTAGTAAGCGCCATGCCCTTTCCACTCGCAGAAGGTCGATCGCGGACTTTTAATAAGGTAGTCTTGCTGGATATCTTCAGGTGGGATGTAGTAGACGGGTGGATGGCTTGTTTCTAGCACCCGCTTTGCCTGATGAGTGTCAGCGATCGTGACACCGTTAAAAATAATCTGAATATGTTTGCTCGTCTCTTCCAGGCGAGGGGGACGTGGATAGTCCCAAACAGATTCTTGTCCGGGTTGGGGTTCGATGCGATGTTGGCTCATAGCGCTATTTTAACGACAAGATGGTTGGACAACAGCAGGAGAGCATGTGATGCAGCGAGTGCTTGAGCCAGAGGTCATGGATACCTGGGAAGAATCGGTTGCTTACGATGCAATGGATTTTACCGCAGTGAATGAAGCCTTTGCAGAGCGGGTGATCGCGCTTGCGCCTGAGTCAGCACTGGTGTTGGATGCAGGTACTGGCACAGCGCGCATTCCAATCTTGCTTTGTCAACAACGTCCGCAATGGCAGGTGATTGGCATCGATCGCTCAAAGACGATGCTACAAATTGGTGCTGCCAACGTGAAGCAAGCCGGTTTGCAGGCTCAAATTACCCTGGCTGATGAGGATGCTAAGCAGTTGCCGTATCCCAATGGTTACTTTGACGCGGTAGTTTCCAACAGCCTGGTGCATCATTTGCCAGAGCCGTTGCCCTTTTTGCAAGAGCTAAAGCGAGTATTAAAGCCACGGGGCGCGATCGTACTACGTGACTTGCTTCGACCAATAGACATTGCCACAGTTGATAGTCTTGTTAGCAGCATTGGTGACGATTACGATGCTCACCAGCAGCAGCTTTTTCGAGATTCTCTTTGTGCCGCCTTTCGATTAGAGGAACTGCGCGCACTGCTAGACACAGCAGGTTTGCAGGATGTCTTGCTGTATCAATCGTCTGATCGCCACTGGACAGCCGAACGATCATGGACAGGTTAGCTGAAGCTCGACGCTTAGTGTTCAAACAAGCCTTGATACTGCATTAGGTCAAGTTGGGCGATCGTCGGAATGCACTCAAAGCACTGTTCTGCCAATGACCATCGTTCCTCACGCTTGAGCATAGCGATCAGCTTTTGGCGGGCACTCAACAGGTAGCGAACATCATTGGCAGCATAGCGAAGTTGTTCGGGTGATAAATTCGCCGCGTTGCCCCAGTCAGAACTTTGAGCGCTTTTATCAAGTTCAACGTGCTCTAGCTCTTGGATTAAATCTTTGAGCCCATGCTTCGGTGTGTAGGTACGGGCAAGCTTGCTGGCAACTTTCGTACAAAAGAGTGGCTTTACAGCGATCGCCAGGTGGTGGTGTAGGGTCGCAACGTCAAAGCGGGCAAAATGGAACACTTTGACGCTGCTGCCTGCTTCTAGCAAGCGCTTTAGGTTGGGTGCCTCCGTCTGCCCACGGGCGATCGACACGACGCTAACGTGATCGTGGGCATCGCAAAGCTGCACCAAACACAGCCGATCGCGCTGGGGCAGTAAACCCATTGTCTCTGTATCAACCGCGATCGCGTCTGCCTGTAAATAAGCGTCAAGCTGTTGCTCAGACAGATCACGATCGCAAATCTGGAAATCTTCCAATGCCATCTGGGTCAGGGAATAAGGTACAGGGTCTAGGGTATCGGTAAAAGGGACAGACGGTAAAAGCAGACCCCAGAATGATCATCAGATGACACTTACCAAGCCAACTTTAGCGACGGCGAATAAAAACTTGGGTGAAATAGTATTCTCCCTTAGCATTTTTGGCGATGCCAACGCCAGTCGTGTCAAACGAGCCTTCAATGTTTTTGAGGTGACCAGGACTTTTGAGCCAACCTTGCACCGCCTGGCGCACAGGGTCGCTGTAACCCTGATTAAACGCAACATTTTCAGCAGCACGACTGTAGGGAAGGGTACGAGCGATCGCCTGCACTCGTTGCTTAAAGCCATTGTGGCTAAAGGGTACGCCACCGCTTGCCATAGCCTGACTATGCAGTCGGGACTGTTCGCTAATGCGCGAGTCCATCTTTAGGGGCGGCAACTTTCGACTCGCACGATACTGATTAACTTGTGTCAGTACTGCTTGCTCTAATGACTGAAAGGATGGGGCAGCTTGAGCAATCTGCTGCTGCACCAGGGGGCTTAACTGGGCTGAAGCAAGACCGCTACCGAACGCATGAGATAAAACAAAGCTGCCCGCGATCGCCAACGCACTAAATGTTCCAGCCTTCAATAACCCAAGCTTGAATGCTCCAGTCTTGCATACACGAGTCTTAAATACTTGAGAAACCATCGGCTCTACCTTGAGTCAAATCATTAAACTGATAGACAACTCAAGCGTTCAGGAGTTCCACAGCCGCGCAAAAGATCTGCGGATGGGAGAGGTATTTCTGGCGATCGCTATATGACATTTCTCACTCAAATAACGAACATCTGTCTCCCTAAGCCTATAATTCACTCTGACTTCATCAGCGATGCCATGCTTAATCAAGGAGCAACTCATTTCCATGAGGATTGTACGGACGCAGTGCATGTATAAGTTCTTTAGACTGAGATTATCTACCTAAAACTGGCTGCATCTACAACGCTGTATACCTGCAAAGAGACGAGTGAACTCGTTACAGCACGAACCTTTAGCCACTATAGAATGCTCAGTGAGTGAAACTATTCGTTATGCCAAGTCTTACCGACGCCCGGCTACAATCTCCTCTGTCCATCACTAGTTTATCCATGTCCTACTCCGACCATGTTATGGGCGCGGCTGTTTTTGACTTGAACGGTCTTCCTAAAGAGTACTTCACAACACCCGAAGGCAATAACATGAGTTGGGTACAGACCATTTTTCAAGCGCTTGGCTTGCGATCATTACTCATGTCTTCCCTGCAACTAGAGGGCTTTCATCACGTCACAATTCTTGGCTCTGAGTCTGCTGCTGTCGTTGTAAAGCAGAAAAATCATTACATCGCGTTATTGATCAAGCCGCAAGCCGCGATCGACGAAGCTTTTATTGACTGGGTACAAACTTTTGAACTCAGCGAACTTAAAAACAACCCACGCTTTCGTACGCCGTAGCAGTCTGATTAAAGGGCAGCACTGAGGCGATAGCTTGATCGTCTGCAAAGGTGAAGACCAAAGACCATTAGTGAAGGACGATAAGATAAAGTCATTTTGTCTAGGTAGCAGCAATGACTACGCTTTTACCGCAAGCCGCGATCGTCTATCCGAGTTCTGATGGTGAACGGTTGGCAGAGATCTCTGTTCACATTAATGCGATTGTTGATGCTGTTGTAGGGCTATGGCAGTATCTTGAGCAGCGATCGTTCTAGCTGATCAGTTTTTGTATTACGCTCAGGGCTATCCAAAGCTACGAGTAGCACCCGACGTCAGGGTGATTGCGGTTACGATCGCTCGGCATCGAGCCGGAGATATAAAAATAGCGATCGTCCGATGGTGGCGATCGCTACTTACTAGTGATTCAGTTTGTTATTTATCGGGCTGAGGTGTCATCCGCAGGTAGGGTTTTACTTCAGTCAAACCTTTTGGAAAGCGTTGCTTGGCATCTTCCGTAGAGATTGAGGGCACCACAACCACATCGTCGCCATCTTTCCAGTTGACGGGCGTTGCCACACCATAGTTATCAGTCAATTGCAGTGAGTCAATGACTCGCAAGATTTCGTCAAAGTTGCGTCCAGTGCTCGGGGGATAGGTCAGCGTCAAACGCAATTTTTTCTGAGGATCGATCACGAACACGGTACGAACTGTTACCTTCGCATTTGCATTGGGGTGAACCATGCCATATAGATCGGACACTTTGCGATCAGCATCAGCTAGCAACGGATAGTTAACTGTTGTGTTTTGCGTTTCGTTGATATCAGCAATCCAGCCTTTGTGCGAGTCTGGTGGATCGACACTCAGCGCCAAAACTTTCACGTTGCGCTTGTCAAATTCGGGCTTGAGTCTTGCGACTTCACCCAGTTCAGTTGTGCAGACTGGGGTGTAGTCAGCCGGATGAGAAAAGAGAACGACCCAGCTATCGCCTGCCCATGTGTAAAACTCGATTTGCCCTTCGCTGGACTCTTGAGTAAAATCTGGGACGGTATCGCCTAGTTGAAGAGTCATAAGCGTTTTTCCTGTTTAAGTTACATCAGCTACAGTTGAACAGCATACCATTATGCCATAAAACTCCGGTTCATCAGTCGGAGTTTGGCTCTATTTATGCCCTTGGGTCAGATTGTTAGCAGAGGAAAATGGAAAAATTGCAGGTTGCTAACCATTTCCATTTAATTAGGCACCTCCGTCTATGTCTCGTTCCCTGATAAAGAGCGTCACCAGCTTGTTTGCACCCTGTAGTTAAAAACTTCTATGAGGAAGGATTATCACTCTCAGCTAATAAAAGCGGTAGTCGTAGGTTATAGGTGATTTTCCTGCCTGGGCACTTGTGTGAAGATAATTTGCAAGATCGTTCAGCTTTTAACCAGCTTCCTGCTGAAACAGGCAATCGTTTCTTATGCTAAGTGTGATGCTTAAAGATGCTTGGTTATTAAATGAGCATCGCCTCTAATTCGAGTGTTTATACTCACTGAAGTTGAGGGTGTTACGTATATCCCAAGGGCAATACTACGTGTTTTCACTCACGTATTGGTCGTTAGCAATTGGTTTAATTCAGTTTCCCACCTCATGCTTATGTTCTATCGACTCGTCTAAGTGATGCTTGCTCTTGAGGTTATGGCACCCTTAAGAACTGAGCTTTGCCCGATTCAGCGAACTTACTGTGATGGCAGCAATGTAACTGTAGAATTTTCGTAAAAACTTACTCGCTTTTTCGGTATTGCCACTGTAAATTCGGGCAAGATAGCAACAGACTCTAGACCTTAACAGACTTAGTTACTCCATGGAATTACAAGCAGCGGAATCAAAGGCCTTGTTAGTCGTTGATGAACAGCCCCTTTCTCTACGGCAATGTTTGCGGCATCTGCAAGCAGCAGGCAAGCTACAAGCCTTCGTTGGTGATATTCTGCGGCAGTACGTTCTAGAGCAATCGCTGGCAACCAGGCAAGATATTGAGATTAGCCCTGCGATCGTTGAGCAAGCAGTGATTGATTTTCGCTTGCAGCAGCAGCTTACAGATAGCAAGGTCTTTCAGGAATGGTTGAACCGCAACGGCTTGAGTTATGAACAGTTTCATACTCAAATCATGGGTAGTTTTAAGCTCGAAAAGTTAAAGGCACAGGTAACGAACGAGCGCCTGCAAGAGTACTTTATTGAGCGCAAAATCTTTTTCGATCGCGTTGTGCTGTCTCGCATTGTCGTTGCCAGCAAAGAGCTAGCAGAAGAATTGCAGAGCCAGATTGCGGAAGGGGCAAATTTTGAGCAGTTGGCACGAGAGTATTCCACCGCTGATGAGCGGGTTGCCAACGGCATGATGGGTCCAGTCAGCCGAGGGACACTGCCAGATGCACTGAGAGCTGCGATCGATTCTGCCAGTCCCGGCGAACTAGTCGGACCGCTAGAGTTTGAAAACTTTTGGGCAATTTTTCGAGTCGAGCAATTTTTGCCTGCGACCCTGGAAGACAACCAGCTACGGCAAGCGATGCAGAACGAATTGTTTGAAAAATGGCTATCAGAAAAAATTCAGACCATGACCGTTAAGCTACAGGTAAACGAATGATTACCAACGAACTAGCGACAGATTTACCCTGGGACGTACCGCCCCTCTCGTTCTTAAACCCCGACCAGCAGGTGCAGTTTAAGCAAGCTGCGACCATCCGTCGGTTTAGCCTAGGGGATATGCTCTGGTCTACCGATGAGCCTGGTAGTCAACTTTTGGTTGTCACCGGCAAAGTGCGACTAGTGCCCGAAGAAGGGCAATCAACCCTACTTAAGAAAGGTGACTGGCTGGGCGATCGACTGGATCTGCCCGGTTTCTGGAAGGCTCGAGCAGCGGACAAAGATGTGGTCATTGCCCAGTGGAAGGTCGAGCTATGGGATCAGGTCTTCTCTGCCGAACTAGAGCGCTTTTGGGCACTGCAACGCAATCACCATTTGCCCCAGACAAATGAGTCACCACAACCCGTTTCTGGCTTTCCCTTTGTAGCGGGTGTTAATACTGCTGCCGCCTGCTTAACCATGGCGGCTAGTCATTGCCAAATTCCGGCGCAGTTAGAGTGGGTACAACGACAGGTACGCGGACAGCGATCGGCTGAAGTTGTAGAAGCTGCCGAAAAGATTGGCTTGCAACTGCGACGGATTGATACTGCCTGGACTAATTTGCGTCAGCTTGGGCTGCCAGCACTGATGCAGTGGAAAGATAGCTCTGGTGCTGCAAGTGGTTCAAGCCTAATTTTGCCTCGCTCAGTGCGAGCTGCCATGGACTCAAACACACATTGGGTCATAGCATATGCAGTCAAGGGCGATCGGCTCATCGTGGCAGATCCGCTCAACCCCAGCCAAACCTGCGAAAGTATTCCACGATCGCTAGTCGAAAGCGTTTGGGATGGTCAGCTTTGGCAAATTGAGCAAATCCAGAAGCAAGAGACCTTTAGCCTTGCCTGGTTTCTACCAGCAATCTGGAACTATCGCAAACTGCTGGGTGAGGTGCTGCTGGCATCTTTCACACTACAAATTTTGGGGCTGGCAACCCCAGTAATTACGCAGGTTGTCATCGATCGCGTAATGGTACAGGGCAGCCTCTCTACATTGGATGTGATGGCGCTTGCCCTCCTAGGTGTAGCTTTTTTTGAAGCGGGATTAGGCATTCTCCGCCTCTTTATCTTTACGCATACGGCACGGCGGCTTGATCTTAGCCTCTCTGCCCAACTCTTCCGGCATTTAATGCGCCTGCCGCTATCGTACTTCGAGGCACGTCGTGTCGGTGATACGGTTGCCCGTGTGCAAGAACTCGAAAATATTCGCCAATTCTTGACCGGGACAGCCTTAACGGTCATTTTGGATGCGATTTTTGCTGTCGTCTACCTAGTGATTATGTTCGCCTACAGCATTCCGCTGACCTGGGTGTCGCTGGCTGTAGTCCCTCTCTTTGCGCTGCTGACGTTGACAGCAACGCCAATTCTGCGAAACTGGTTGAACGAAACCTTCAATCGCAGCGCCGATAGTCAATCCTTCCTGGTCGAAACAATTACTGGGATTCAGGCGGTCAAGGCGCATACAGCTGAACGGGTAGCGCGAGATCGCTGGGAAGGGCTGTTTGCTCGATTTATCCGCACAGGTTTCAAAGCCTCTACGACATCTAACATCAGCAACAATATTGCCGATTTTCTTACTCACTTCTCTTACCTGATTATTCTTTGGGTGGGTGCCAAACTGGTGATTGAGCAGAAGCTGACGATCGGTCAATTAATTGCCTTCCAAATGCTGTCGGGTAGAATGACAGGACCACTGTTGCGTCTAGTGCAGCTTTGGCAAAATCTTCAGCAAGTGCTTCTCTCGGTCGATCGTATTGGCGACATCCTTAATACGGCTCCCGAAGCTGAGGCAGGTTCAGGCTTGGTGCTGCCACCCTTGCAAGGACAGGTCGCATTCGATCAAGTATTTTTCCGCTACTACCCAACGCAAGAGCCTGTACTACGCGGTATTTCCTTCAGTGTACAGCCAGGAATGCTAGTAGGAGTAGTGGGGCGGAGCGGCTCCGGCAAAAGTACGCTCTCGAAGCTCATTCAACGCCTGTATCCAGTGGAATCGGGTCGCATTTTGATTGATGGGTTTGATATTAAGAGTGCGGACCTTGCGTCCCTACGTCAGCAGGTTGCCGTAGTGTTGCAAGAAGATTTTCTTTTCAATGGGTCAGTGTTAGAAAACATCAGCCTTGGCAACCCCGACATTGGTGCCGAACAGGTGATTGAAGCCGCACGACTGGCAGTTGCCCACGATTTTATTAGTGAATTGCAGCACGGCTACGAAACGAGTGTGGGTGAGCGGGGCACCGCTCTATCAGGTGGACAGCGACAGCGCATTGCGTTGGCACGACTATTCCTCTCCAATGCACCTCTACTGGTATTAGATGAAGCAACCAGTGCGCTGGATGCAGAAACTGAGCAGCAGGTTCTACAGAACATTCAGAAAGTGTCGCAAAACCGTACGGTGTTTTTGATTGCCCATCGCTTTGCACCGCTAAAACGAGCTGATTTAATCGTTGTGCTGGAGAAGGGGGTGCTAGTTGAAAAAGGCACTCATGACGATCTGCTGCGGAGTAAGGGCTTGTATTGGTCTCTCTACCAGCGCCAGCAGGCAACGGTTTAGGTAGTTATGCCTTCCAAGTGGTTGCGTCAAGGTTAATGCTCCGCACAGCAGTACTGCTATAGCTTGTCAGGGTTTCTACGTAGAAACCCTGATTTTTTTAGTTGCAAAACAGGAGTTCTGTGAAGATATAAAAAATAATCGTTACTTTGTGAGCAAAACAAGATGAGAGGGGCAACATAGCAAAGCCATCGTAGTGTGACAACAATGCCCGCAGATTCCATCGGTAACACGTTAGCGACCGCTAAACCTATCTTCCCGATCGCGAGTACACAGACGCTGACCGAGTTTATCGGTGTAGACGCTGGCACTCTCGATTCTAATGATTATTACAGCTTCAAACTGACCCGTGCTAGCAGTTTTACGTTATCGCTAACGGGGTTAAGTGCCAATGCAGATGTCCAGATACTAAACAGCGCTGGAGCGATCGCTACAGATACAGACGGTTCCGCGCTGAGTTCGTCCAACACTGGCACACTAGCAGAATCCATCAACGGTATTCTCAACCCCGGCACTTATTACATTCGCATCTTGCCAGGACCAGCTACTGACCCGCTTAATCCGAGCAGTACAACTCCCAGCACCAACTACAACATTAACGTCACTGCAAATAGCAATACTAAAACAGACATTCTCTGGCGCAACTACGCAACTGGAGAAAATGCTACTTGGGTAATGGATGGTACTACCCTCGTATCTGGCGCATTCCTTCAACCAACGCCAGATCTAAACTGGAACATTCAGGCAACTGGAGACTTTAACAATGACGGCAATACCGACCTTGTCTGGCGCAACTACGCAACTGGACAAAATGCCTTTTGGTTAATGAATGGAACGACACTTGCATCAGCTACATTCTTTACCACTATTGGCGATCCTAACTGGCAGATTCAAGGCGCTGGAGATTTTAACGGAGATAGTAACACTGACCTTGTTTGGCGTAACTATGCTACTGGTGAAAACGTTGTCTGGTTTATCAACAACTTTACGCTCGCGTCCAGTACCTATATAGAGTCATTGCCAAACCTTAACGTTCGCATTCAAGGTGCCGCTGATTTCAACCTGGATGGTAGTCCTGATATTATTTGGCGTGACTACTCTTCAACCACGAATAATAACTTCATTTGGTTGATGAATGGTACAACAAAAGCTGGTGTAGCCGTACTGCCAACTGTCGCTGACTTCAGTTGGCGTATACAAGGAACCGTTGATCTAAATTATGATGGTAATTCAGATCTTCTATGGCGCAGCTTTGCCACGGGAGAAAATTACGTCTGGTTTCTTAAAGACACAACCTTTAGTTCAGCGGCAGCGTTACCCACTACAGCTGATTTGAATTGGCGAGCAACGCCCCCCTTTAACCGATTACTTCCAGCGGTGCGTGCCGATGCCGCTGGCAACCTAACTACTACAGCTTTCTCGATCGGTCCTATCAATGGCAATGGCACCTATCGTGATGCGGTTAGCGGTACTGATGCAAACGATTACTACCAGTTC
Organism: Phormidium sp. FACHB-592; assembly: GCF_014695795.1. Classification (NCBI taxonomy): domain Bacteria; kingdom Bacillati; phylum Cyanobacteriota; class Cyanophyceae; order Oscillatoriales; family Oscillatoriaceae; genus Phormidium; species Phormidium sp. FACHB-592. Next base: position 49,271 of record NZ_JACJOZ010000043.1, on the reverse strand, counting down.
TCTGTTGGTAGTACCACACGACTTAGCTTGGCGTTGAACGGCGGAGGCAGCGGAGGCAGCGGCGCATTTAACGGTAATCTAGATCTGCGGCTGTATGATGCCTCTGGCGGCGTTGTAGGAAGCTCCTTAAATGGCGGCAATGCTTCTGAAGCACTTACAGTCGATAATCTGATAGCAGGAACTTACTACATTCAGGTTGCGGCAGTAGATGGCAGTAGTCCCTATGCCCTAAACATTAGCGCTAATAATTTACCTGTGCTGGTCAGCAATAATGCGTTGACTATCAGTGAGGGCGCAGCGCTAACAATTAGCAATACTTTGTTGCGGGTGACAGATGAGAACAATACGCCTGCTCAACTGACATATACGCTAGCAACGCCTCCAGATATTGCAAAAGGTAGCCTGCGCTTGAATGGGGCAGCGATCGCTCAAAATAGCGTCTTTACCCAGGCTGATATTGATGCTGGCAGACTCAGCTACAGCCAGAACGGCAGCGAAACACTCGCTGATAGCTTTGTCTTTAGCGTGTCAGACGGGGTTGGAGGCGTAATTGGTAATACTACCTTTGCCGTTAATATCATTCCTGTTAACGATCTACCGACACTAGTAACTAAGCAAGCGCTGACACTTAGCGAAGGTGCTGCTGCCAGTCTTTCCAGCCTCAATTTGCTTGTTACTGACATCGAGCAAACGGCAGCGCAGTTAATTTATAGCCTCAATGGTGCGCCAACTAACGGTAGTCTGCTGTTAAATGGCACAGCAATCTCGGCAGGAGGCACTTTCACCCAAGCTACTATCAGCAGCGGCACGAGCTTAAGCTATAGCCATAATGGGTCTGAAACGGTAAACGATAGCTTCAGCTTCACTGTTACCGATGGAGCTGGTGGTACCGTCCTGCCATCCCCGCAAACCTTTAGCATTAGCGTTACACCTGTTAACGATGCTCCGGTACTTATTTCAAACCAAGGGTTGACTGTCACCGAAGGACTTGCGCCAATCATCACACCGCTGATGCTGCAAACCACTGACGCTGAATTTACAGGTCCTAGCATTTCGCCGCAGCTTCCAGACCGGATTATCTATACGGTAAGCACGTTACCTATCAACGGCACAATCTTTGTTGGCAATAATGTACTTGCTGCTAACGGTACGTTCACGCAGGCAGACGTAAATAACAACCGTATTCTCTACAATCACAACGGCAGTAACACGAATAGTGACAGTTTTGTCTTCAGTGTCTCTGATGGCAACACTGCTACTGCCAACTCAACCTTCAACATTATTGTTTCGCCTGTCAACTCGCCGCCTGTACTTAGATCAAATGGAGGCTTGACCCTTAGCGAAGGAGCAACAGTTAGTATTGGCGGTACGCTGCTGGAGGTTACAGACCCAGACAACCCACCACCACAGATAAGATATACGCTGGGTCAAAAACCACTAAATGGTGACTTAAAGCTCAACGGCACCGCTTTAACGGCTGGACAAACCTTTACGCAGCAAGATATCAATACGCTTGACCGCCTGACGTATCAGCATAATGGCAGTGAGACCACCAGTGATAGCTTTAGCTTTACAGCTACCGACCCATTTGGAGCCGCAATTCCTAGCGCAACTTTCAGCATTGCAGTGACCCCAGTTAATGACGCGCCGCTATTAGTGTCCAATGTTGGGCTAACGCTCTCGGAAGGTTCTGCTGGCAGTATCACAACAACACTATTGAGTGCCACTGATGCTGATAATTTAAACCCACAGATTATCTATACAGCTTCGACACCAGCCCACGGTAGCCTGGTTCTAGGGGCGACAACTGTTACCAGTTTCACGCAGGCTGAACTGGCAGGTGGTCAACTCAAGTACGTGCATGACGGCAGTGAGTCGATTTCAGATAGCTTCAGCTTCACACTTAGCGATGGTACAGCGACGACCGCCTCCCAGACCTTTAACATCTCTGTAATTCCAGTCAATGATGCACCTAGCATTGTTAATAATCTTGGGCTGACGTTGGCAGAGGGGGGAACCACCACGATCGCCAGCACTATCCTTGCTATCACTGATAGCGATGGTCCGGGTCCGTTAACTTATACAGTGGGCACTAGCACGACCAGAGGCACTCTAAAGCTAGGCACGGCAACCCTCTCAGCGGGGCAGACATTCACTCAGGCAGATATTACAGGCAATCGTCTCTCATATACTCACGACGGTTCGGAAACGACTGCAGATAGCTTTACTTTCACAGCGTCTGATGGCTCTACAGGCGCACTGGCTCTTACGACCTTCAACATTGCGGTGACACCTGTTAATGACGCGCCTGTTCTGGTTTCTAACGGCGGCATCACACTCCTTGAGGGTGCGCTGACCACCATCAGCAGCAGCGTGTTACAGGTGAGCGATGGCGACAATCCGCCACTGACAAACCTAATCTATAGCGTGACCAGTGCACCTACAAACGGTACGTTGTCGCTGGGTGGTAGCGCTGTGACTAGCTTCACGCAGGCGAATCTGAACAGTGGGCAACTGGTCTATCGGCACAATGGCAGCGAATCGCTGTCTGATAGTTTTTCTTTCAACGTAACTGATGGTGTGGTGACAACGCCAGTTGGTCCGAGCATCTTCAATATTACAGTCACGCCTGTTAACGATATCCCCGGCATTGCTAGTAACCTGGGGTTGACATTGGCAGAAGGGGGAACCACCACGATCGCCAGCACGGCTCTATCAATTACCGACAATGACGGTCCTGGTCCTTTAACCTACACATTAGGCACTGGCACGACCAGAGGCAATCTCACACTTGGTGCTGCAACATTGTCGGCGGGGCAAACCTTTACGCAAGCAGACATTGCCAGCAATCGCCTCTCGTATACCCATAATGGGACAGAGACGACTACAGATAGCTTTACCTTCACTGCCTCAGATAGCTCGACCGGTACGATTGCACTCACGACCTTCAGCATTAACGTCACACCAGTTAATGACGCGCCAACGCTGACAGTTCCGGGCTTCCAGTCAGTGAATGAAGATCTCCCGCTTGCTTTTACAGGAGCAAATCGCATTAGTGTCAGCGATGCAGATCTTGGCAGCAATCCTTTAGTGGTGACGCTCTCAGCTTCTGGTGGCACACTCAGCCTCAATCCTGGTAGCCTGACTGTAACCAACAACGGCTCCAATCAGGTTACGCTGACCGGTCAGCTCACAGCAGTCAACAATGCGCTAGGTAGCTTGGTCTATAGAGGACTCTTGAATTTCAACGGTCCTGACACAATTAGTATCGCTGTGACTGACCAAGGTAGCACTGGGGCTGGTGGCATACAGACGGATACGAAAACGATCGACTTGATTGTCAACCCCATTAATGATGCGCCGACCTTAACTGTACCTGGGGTACAAACTGTCTTAGAAGATGCAGTGCTATCACTGGCAGGCTTGATTGATACCACTGATGCTGACTCAGGCACTAACCCCGTTCAAGTGACTCTGGGTACGCTGAACGGGCAGCTTACATTAGGAACAACAGGTGGACTTACCTTTGCTGATGGTTCAACTAATGGCGACGGTACACTTAGCTTCACAGGTGCGATCGATAGCGTGCAGGCAGCTCTAGAGACTCTCAGCTATCAAGGCAAAGCCAACTACTTCGGTACGGATACCATAACGCTCAAGGTGGATGATCAAGGGGCTGTTGGCGCAACCAGTGCGTTAAGTATCCAGAGAACAATTTCGGTAAATGTCATCCCTGTTAATGATGCGCCTATTTTTACAGCAGGCACTGACCTAGTTGTAAATGAAGATGCGGCACCACAAACGGTGAACTGGGCAACAGGCATTTCTACAGGACCAGCTAATGAAGCCAATCAGACACTGAATTTCGTCACCTCGAACAGTAACGCTAGTCTATTTACCACTGCACCGACGATCGACCCTACAGGCAGACTTACCTACACGCTTGCGCCCAATGCTAACGGTGTCGCTACTGTAACAGTCAACTTGAAGGACAACGGCGGTACGGTTAATGGTGGTATAGATACTTCGCCCGCCAGCACCTTTACGATTACGGTAAACCCCGTTAACGATGCGCCGTCCTTTATAAAGGGCGCGAATCAAACCATTGCAGAAGATGCAGGTGCACAAACAATCACTGGCTGGGCAACAGGGATTTTGGCAGGACCAGCTAATGAAGCAGCTCAGCCACTCAATTTCCTGGTCAATACTGATAATCCGTCCCTATTCTCGGTTGCTCCCACCATAGATCCTGCAACGGGCACTCTCACGTATACAGCGGCTCCCAATGCTAACGGTACAGCGATTGTGACCGTGCAGCTTAGAGATGGTGGTGGTACGGAGCTAGGTGGTGTAGATAGCTCTGCACTCCAAACCTTCACCATCAACGTTACGGCAATCAACGATGCACCTGTCTTCACTCTGCCGAACCCACCAACACTCAGTGAAGATACGACATTAGCAATCGCAGGCATCAGCCTCCGAGACGTTGATTCAGTCAGCAGCCCACTCGTAGTCACACTCTCTGTAGCTAACGGCACGCTCCAACTAGGCAATACTACTGGACTCACTATCACTGCTGGTTCTAACAACAGCGGCAGTGTCGCCTTCAGTGGCACGCTCAGCGACATTAATGCCGCCCTGTCTGGTCTTAGCTATCGTGGCAATCTGAACTTTAATGGGTCGGATACATTAACGCTTACCGCTAATGACCAGGGCAATACAGGATCTGGACCGATCGGTATCGACAATAGAACGCTGGTTCTAACTGTAACTGCTGTTAACGATGCCCCCGTCATCAATGTTCCGGGCAGCCAAACAGTAGATGAAGATACTAACCTGACACTTTCTGGCATCAGTCTTGCAGATGTGGATGCAAGCGCGAGCCCGATTACCGTAACCCTCTCAGCTGTCAACGGTACGTTAACCCTTGATCCGCTGGTCGCGGGTACTACCACCCTCACGCTGACCGATACGCTGGATAACATCAATACCGCGATCGCCAACCTTACCTATAGAGGCAAGCTCAACTACAACGGAGCCGATACGATTACCATCAGGACAAATGACCAGGGCAACACAGGCTTTGGTGGTCCGCTCACCGACCTCAAGACGATCAGTGTTAATGTCAATGCTGTTAACGATATACCAGTACTGACTGTACCAGGCGCACAGACGGTTAATGAAGATACCAACCTGGTCTTCAACTCAGGTAGAGCCATCACACTAACCGATGTAGATTCTGGAGTTAGTCCGATTCAAGTGACCTTTGCTGTCAGCAATGGCACTCTAACACTAGGTACGGTCGGTAGCGGCGGCACACTGACGGGTAGCGGTACTGGTGCTATCACCTACACTGGTACGTTGGCAGCCCTAACCCCCGCACTTAGCACCCTAACCTATCGCGGAAAGGCGAACTACTTTGGTGCTGATACGCTCAATGTTACCGTTAATGACCAAGGCAATACAGGCTCTGGTGCACCTGGCATCGTCACTAACTCCGTTGCCATTACCGTTACCTCGGTAAATGATGCTCCCCTTCTGCTGACAAATCGGGCGCTGACATTAAGCGAAAGTACCTCTAGTGTGATCACCAATTCGCAACTCCGCTTTACAGATGTAGATAATACGCCTGCTCAGCTTGTCTACACGCTATTTAGTGCTCCCAACCCTCTGACAACAGGCAGTTTACGCCTCTCAAACGGCAGTGGCACTACCCTTACTCTGGCGACTGGTGGCACGTTTACTCAGGCAGATGTCAACAGCGGCTATCTCTCCTACGTTCATAGCGGCAGCGAGACAACGAGCGATAGCTTTACCTTCAGGGTCTTTGACAACACGCCGGGTAGTATTACAGTTCCTGGTAGCGGCGAGGCTACCTTCAACATTGTGATTAATCCGGTGAATGATGTGCCCACGATCGTTAACAACACCAGACTTAGCCTGACCGAAGGCGCAACGACTACTATCTCCAACACCTTGCTGCGTGTCAGTGATGCCGACAACACAACGGCTCAACTACGATACACCTTAAGTAGCAGCCCAAATAATGGGAACCTGCGGTTGAATGGTAGTGCGCTCACCTTAGGACAGAGCTTTACTCAAGCTGACATTGACTCCAACCGTGTCTCTTATCGCCACAACGGTAGCGAAACCAACAGTGACAGCTTCATCTTTGCGGTGAATGATGGCGCAGGCGGAACAACCGGCAGTAGGACATTCAATATTGACATTGCCAATGTTAATGATGCACCGACGATCGTCTCGGTAGGTCCTGCCACAGTGAACGAAGGTGCAACGCTGAATATTACCAACACGTTGCTGAGAACCTCTGATCCAGACAACTTAACCTCTGAGTTAAGATATACGCTGCCAACCGTACCCCTCTCGGGCGTACTCCTGCTGAACGGTACAACACTGAACGCAGGCGCAGTTGTAACGCAACAGCAAATCGATCAGGGCTCACTCACCTATGTCCATAATGGCAGCGAACCGACGGGTAGCGATGTCTTTGTCTTCCGAGTGTCAGATGGCGCAATTACCTTGCCCGATCGCGTCTTCAACATCAACATCAATCCTATAAACGATCCACCAACGTTAGTAAGCAACAGTGGCTTGCTCTTGGCAGGCGAGGCGCCTTCACTCACCGTTATCAGCAACGACTTACTCCAGGTGTCAGATGTTGATAACACAACGGCTCAGTTGACTTACACACTGACATCTGTACCAAATCCAACGGTCGGCATTCTGCGACTTAATGGCACTCAGGTTACTGCGGGAGGAACCTTCACTCAGGCAGATATTGATTCAGGTAGTCTCAGCTTCGACTACCTCGGTAACGGCACTAGTGAAACCTTCCAATTCTCGGTGTCGGATGGTGGTACAGGCGGCACGCTTTCCAATGGGTTCTTCTACATCAACTTCAGCTACTCGTAAGCTGAATCACCAGTAACGTAAACTGGAACCTGACGGATGCTGTGCAGTCATTGTGCAGCATCCGTTTTTTGTGAACGTTCTGCCTCTAAAAGGAGATCGTCAGACTGGTCGCTTTACGCCAAAATCTTTATAGGGACTTACTAGGTAGTTTGCAGCATGGATATCAAGAGCGGCTTCATCGACGCGATCGGCAACACCCCACTAATTCGGCTGAATAGTTTCAGCGATGAAACGGGTTGTGAGATCCTGGGCAAGGCAGAATTTCTGAACCCGGGTGGCTCGGTCAAAGATCGGGCAGCACTATATATCATTCAAGATGCTGAAGCAAAAGGTCTGCTTAAGCCAGGAGGAACCGTTGTCGAAGGCTCTGCCGGTAATACGGGCATTGGGCTAGCGCATATCTGTAACGCCAAAGGCTACAAATGCCTGATCATCATTCCCGAAACACAGTCGCAAGAAAAAATTGATCTTTTGCGAACCTTGGGTGCCGAAGTGCGTACAGTTCCCGCTGTGCCCTATAAAGACCCAAATAACTACGTCAGGCTTTCCGGCAGCATTGCCTCAGAGATGGAAAACGCAATTTGGGCGAACCAGTTTGACAATCTAGCAAATCGTCAAGCCCATTACGCCACGACTGGTCCCGAAATTTGGGCACAAACAGACGGTAAGGTCGATGTCTGGGTTACTGCAACAGGTACAGGCGGCACCTATGCTGGAGTCTCTCTTTTTTTGAAAGAAAAGAATCCTAGCATTCAATGTGTCCTTGCTGATCCTATGGGGAGTGGGCTCTACAGCTACGTTAAAACAGGTGAACCAAACCCAGAAGGCAGTTCTATTACTGAAGGCATTGGCAACAGCCGTGTGACTGACAATATGAAGGGTGCCCCAGTCGACGATGCTACCCAGGTTCATGATACTGAGGCAGTACGAGTGTTGTATCAACTACTGGAAAAAGACGGACTATTTATGGGTGGCTCAGTTGGCATTAATGTGGGAGCAGCGACCGCCCTAGCAAAGCAACTTGGTCCTGGACATACAATCGTCACCATACTGTGCGATAGCGGCAGTCGTTACCAATCAAAACTTTTCAACCGCGACTGGCTAGCAACAAAAGGTCTGCTGCCGCATCGTTAGAGCAGTAATATCTCGGCAAAGTTTTAGAAAACGAATGATCGCTGGTTGCTCTAGCTAGCGGTCATTTCGCTATGTGTCGACTACAGCCAATTATCAACACCTTGCATCTCGCTATACGAACCTATCAACCTGCTGACCATCCGATCGACAGATCTTAGCGCACATAGTATAAAGTTTCACTAAAGTGCTGTTTGCCCCTAATTCTGTAGCTTATAATACAGATATAAAGAAAACGTTCATCTAGCCGCTAATTAAATTCGGCAGACGGAAGTAGGGAGAAGTCCCGAAGGAACGCGCCTCATTCACCACACAACGCATTTAACCAAGAGGCGAAGACCATGCAACTTACTTACCGTGGCGCTCATTATAACTATACTCCCGGTGGTGCTGAAGCCGATCGGGAAGCAAATGTTTTCCGCGCCCTCAGACCTACTTATCAACTTCATTATCGCGGCACCGTTTACGCTGTTGACCCTAACGTGGAACCGCGTCGGTCAGTTGCACAACCTGTTGGACCGTTGCACTACCGTGGTGTCGCTTACTCTTTGAATGGTGAGACCTTCCCCACTAGCAGAAAGGCAGTTTCTGTTGTACCGAGCAGACCCGCCTTTAATAGAAAAGCGGCTAGCCCCGCAGAGTTTGCAGCCGTTCATCGCGACAATCTCTACAAAAACTTGCAGCACCGTCTTCAAGTTGCACGGGATAAGCAGGACCAAACCTTGATTAATTTGCTTGAACGTGAGCTACAGCAAATTGTGTAAGTAGTTGAGCGTAGTTAAACTCCTGATAAAAAGCGGTGCAGATTTTCTGTGCCGTTTTTTTGTGCCATTTTTGCACTCTGCGTGTACTATGGCTGGCATTGAAAGGATGCCGTGAGGAGCTTGCATGATGGCAACAAATCAGCCGCACAGATCAGTAAGGCATTTCGCTCAGGCTGTAGGCAGCTTAGGTCTACGATCGCAGTTTGTAAGTATTTGGGCGATCGTTTCTCTTACAACTGCCGCAGTAGGTCAAGCCCAGCAAGTTGTACCACTGCCACCCCCCCCAACGGTCTCAGTACCAGGATTGACAAACGCACCCTTGTCCATAAACTCAACCGCAACACCTAGCGGCGAAACCGTTTTTCTAGCGCCAATCAATCGGCAGGGTGCAAGTAGTCAATACACTGTTTATGTGAATGGAGATAGCTCCTATCTGTTGCAGCAAGTGCAAGCCATTGAACCAAGTGCGTCAATTCAACGCTACCAGGGACAAGCCATCATTCAAGCCAGAACTTTTGGCGATGAGGCAAGTGCGCGACGGCTAATTGCTGCTCTCAATGCCCAAGGCATTATTGCTGAAATGACAATGGGTAATGCAGAAATGACTGCCGCACCCTCGAAAGTTGTTACAACCAGCCGCTATCTGGTAGTTGTTCCAGGGAGCAGAGAAGAATTGCCCGCATTAACAGAGCGAGTAATTCGGATGGGTATCCGTCAAGAAGCCATTCAGGAAAAGAATGCGCCGTTAGGTCCACACTTAGAGATTGGTCCCTTCGCGCAGCATAGTGATGCTAAGAAGATTAGCCAATTTCTTAATGGGGGTGGTTTTGATTCGCGGGTGTACTATAGCCGTTAAAATCAGTACAACTATGTCACCGCTTTGATTGTGCTGAGCAGAACTCAAGCTATTCAGCAAATTATAGTAACTGCCGAGCAGATGCGGCAGATTGAAGCGCGCGTCTTTGCAGCAGGGATGCCTGTTGAGGCACTCATGGAAAAAGTAGCAGGGCTGATTGCGCGGCGAGTGGCGACGCTGTACCCTGACACACGTCAGCAGATCGGTGTGTTAGTAGGACCAGGGCATAATGGTGGCGATGCATTAGTTGTAGCGCGCGAGCTGCACTTTAAGGGCTTTGCTGTCTCGCTTTATTGTCCCTTCTCAACGCTCAAGGATTTAACTGCTAAGCACCAGCGCTACTGCAAAGAGCTAGGGATGCGTTTTGTTGAAGCGATAGAGGCACTGCAAGCTTGCGAGCTGTTGATTGACGGCTTGTTTGGGTTTGGGCTGGAACGATCGCTCAACGATGCGATCGCCGCTACGGTAAACCAAATCAATCAATGGTCTCAACCGATCGTTAGCATAGACCTTCCCTCGGGGTTGCATACCGACACTGGAGTAGTTTTAGGGACAGCAGTACGCGCAACCCATACGCTTTGCCTTGGTTTATGGAAGCAAGGGTTGCTGCAAGATCAGGCGCTTGACCATGTAGGTCGTGTTGAATTGATTGATTTTGACCTCCCGCTTGCAGACATTTGGGCAGTATTAGGTAATCCACCTGCTATACAGCGCATAACGCCAGCGCACGCGATCGCTCATCTACCCCTAGTGCGCCCTGCCACCGCTCATAAATATAAGATGGGGCACGTGCTGCTGATTTGCGGCTCTCACCGTTATGCTGGCGGCGCGTTGCTCACTGCCCTAGGGGCACGTGCCAGTGGAGCGGGGATGTTGTCGATCGCGGTGCCCCAGACTTTAAAGACAATCCTTACAGCACAGCTACCTGAAGCGCTAGTCTGGGGTTGTAAGGAAACAGCATCAGGCGCAATTGCTCAATTGCCCGATGAGATTGACTTAAATGCCTATGACGCGATTGCTTGCGGTCCGGGACTGACGACGGATGCGACTACCGTTGTGCAACAGGTCTTGCAGCAAAAACAGACGATCGTCCTGGATGCAGATGGCTTAAATATTCTTGCCCAAATGGGTACGCTGCCGACGCTGCAACAACGGCAAGCGCCAACAGTCATTACGCCGCATTTTGGGGAATTTAAACGCCTCTTTCCAGACCATGCAGAACCAATGCTCTGCCGGATCACTGCTACTCAAGTTGCTGCTGCACAGTCAGGTGCCATTGTGCTGTTAAAGGGCGCACGGGTGGCGATCGCCAATGCCGAAGGTGCTGTTAGGATTAATCCTGAAAGCACTGCTGCTCTTGCGCGTGGCGGTAGTGGTGATGTCCTTACGGGACTGCTAGGTGGTTTATTAGCACAGGCGATCGCAACTCCCTTACCAGCACAAACCGTGCTGGACAGTGTGCAGGCGGGGGTTTGGTGGCACGCTCAGGCAGGGACTCTAGCCATGCAGGAGCGTACAATCTTGGGCGTTGATGCCTTCACTTTGTCTCAATACTTAATTCCGGCATTGAAACAGATGCAAGCGATAATCGCGAAGGACGTAGGCTATTAGAGGGCGTGCAGATTCAGTACCATGCAGTACACCTTCATCATGCAAAGCGGCTGATTATGCAGGAGCAGTGGCATCTGATACCGCTGTGGACATTTCCGATTCCGTTGCAAACGCTGAAGCGTTGCCCTGGTGAGGTCAGGTTTGTAGTTCTAACGCTCTGAGCTGATGTTGGATGCGATCGCGATCGCTCATTGCCGGTTGAAACTCAGGCTTAATTGTTAGGGCTTGCTCTAGCGATTGCACAGCGTCTGCATACTGCCTTAGCTCGTACAGCGCACGACCTCGCCAATACCAAGCAATATGGCTGTTGGGCTTGAGCTGGATTGCCTGCTCAAAGCAAGTAAGTGCATCTTGATGGTGCTTCAGCCGTACAAAGGCACCGCCGACACAGCAGTAGATCGCTTCATCATCCGGCTTAAGCGTCAATGCCTGCTGATAGGAGACGATCGCCTCTTCATAACGTTCTAACCCATACAGGACATTGCCTCGGCAGCGCCAAAGAGCAGCATCATCTGGACGCAGTTCACGCGCTTGGTCATAGGCGTTTAAGGCTTCGGCATAGCGCTTTTGCTTTTCTAACGTACGCCCTTTGTTGAGCCAACGATCGTAACCAGCACCATTCATAGCAGTGGAAGTCGCCGGACGAGCAACCTCAAGACGCTGAGTGCCACTTGCCCCTTGCTGAAAATCGTCCTCTGTTTTTGGAAGGCTAACGATTGTGTCCTCAGAGCCGTCAAGCTGATGAACACCACTTGCTTCAGTGCGTTTAGGCTTGCTGATAACAGTCTCTTCTGCTCCGGGTGCTGGTAGAAATGATTCCGGGTGAAGCCGATCCCGATACTCCTTTAGTACATCTTGAAAGTGGTGTGCTTTAAGGTCAATTGCAGCTTGTTTATAAACCCCTCCAGGCTGATATGTGGACGCGATCGTCGCATCATCTTCCTCTAGTGGCACAGTTTCACCAGACTTGAGCTGTTGCAGCACTCGTCTACGCCCCTCCACCGCCTCTTGAAAATCGGGCTTTAACTGCATCGCACGATCGTAAGACGCGATCGATGCTTCATGCTGATGCAGGCTTTCCAGCAAGCGTCCTCGGTCATACCATGCCCAGTAGTTATCTGGCTGAATCTGCACCACTTTGTAGTAAGAGGCAACCGCTTCTTCATAGCGGAGCAGTTTCTCCATAATGGTGCCTCGCTTGAACCACACCACATAATCATCTGGTTGGAGTTCGACTACCCGGTCATAAGCAACCACAGCTTCTTCATAGCGCTGTAAATTGTCTAGCGCCATGCCACGCATAAACCAGGCTAGAGCATCATCAGGATCCTGTTCAATCGTACGATCGCAGGACGCAAGTGCCTCGTCGTAGTGCTGCAAGTGGTAGAGCGTATCCACTCGCCGCAGTTGGCTCAAAAGCTGTTTGCGGCTTTCGACTGCCAGCTGAAAATCGGGTTTAAGCTGTACAGCGCGATCGTAGGATGCAATCGCCTCATCGGCTTGCTGTAAATTTTCGAGCACTTTACCCCGGTCATGCCATGCCCAGTAGTTAGCAGGCTGGAGTTGCACGACTCGCTCAAACGATGGCAAGGCATCATCATAACGCTGTAGCAGCACCAGAACACAAGCGTGTTTGTACCATGCCAGATAATCATGAGGGTGAAGCTGTACCACTCGTTCATACGATGCTGCCGCATCGTCGTGACGCTTCAGGTTTTCCAGCGCCATGCCTCGCTTAAACCACGCCACATCATCATCGGGCTTTGCCTGAATCACGCGGTCATAAGCAACGATCGCTTCTTTATAGCGCTGGCGTTGAAAGAGATCGTCACCACGCTCTAGCCAAGCAAGGTGCCCATCAAAACTGACAACCGTTGGCTCTGCCAAGACAGCCGCCACTGGAGCGGTAGTGGTTAGCGATCGCAGCACTTCCAGTGCTTCTTTGGCAGACTCATAACGCTGACGGTAATCGTAGCGCACCATCATATCCAGCATATTGGCAAACTCTGGGCTGACCTGCACCTGATCGCGCCAGATAATTTCGCTGGTTTTCGGATCTTCCCTGAGCTTTTTGGGATAGATTCCTGTTAAGCACTGAATTGCCAGCATACCCACTGCATAAACATCACTGCTAAAGCGGGGTTTACCTGCTAATTGCTCGTTTGGCATATAGCCAGAAGAGCCAACCGCGATCGTAACGCTGGCTTCATCGGCATCGAGCGACTGTACACCGATCTGTTTGACTGCACCAAAATCAATCAAAATTAAACGGCGATCGCTCTCTCGCCGAATCAGATTTGAAGGTTTGATATCACGATGCACGACCTGCTGCTGGTGCACGAACTCCAAGACCGTCAAAAGATCTTGCAGTAGGTGAATTACCTCTATTTCAGCAAACTGTGGCTGAATCTTGAGTTCTCGACTGAGCACTTGCCCTTCGATAAACTCTTGCACCAGGTAAAAATCCTGCCCTTCTTCAAAGTGGGCAAACAACCTGGGAATCTGCTCGTGATTGCCCAAAGCATACAGTGCTTCTGCTTCAGAATCGAACAAGCGCCTAGCAGCCTGTAACGCTTCCGGATCAGTCATTCTAGGCTTAAGCTGCTTGACAACGCACTGGGGCTTTCCAGGGAGGTGCAAATCACCAGCTAAATAGGTTTGTCCGAAACCGCCGCCACCCAGATGACGGATAATCTGGTAGCGTCCCCCAAGGATTTTGCCCAGCATAGGTTATGAAAGTTGCAGAGTGCCGTAAACCGCCTGATAATGACCCAGAGGGAGTCCTCTACCATTAGTAACAGTTTCAGCGACCTATCATCATCAGTAACCGTTCTAGCTTGTTCTTAGATTTATAGTGAGGTAGCTCGGTACACTACGAAAATTTACGGATGTTATGCTCCCGCGGCTTAACATTGCGCTCGAACAAACCTTCTCACAAACAAAAACTTTTATTGGCAGAGGCACCCAAACACGCGTTTCAAAACGCATCAGTTAAAAACACAGACTTATAAACGGGTGCTGCATAACTGTTAAGGCATAGTTATACACTTATAGCCAGAACGATTCAGTCCACCCCACATCAAAAGAAGCGGTCACATAAAGAGCGCTATAGAGACAAGACTGCACAGCGAACCAATCACAATCTAATTTGGTATCTGAGTTACCAACGACTCCAACCAAGGCTGAAATTGGTCACGACGGAACACTTGTGCCCGACGGCGGTAATCAAATCGAAGCAAACTGGGAATGCCGTGCTTCCTGACACATTCTTTTAACCAGGAGGCAACGCCTTGTCCTTCCTCAGGAACCATTTCGGCTTGAAATGGACCATACATCAAAACCAGCATACTATGCGCCTGCAGAGGCGCATCTCGTTCAATTAAGCTCGCTAAACTTGGATGAGAAGAACGAGACTGGCTCGCCATTCTTACTTCGGTGTCTTCTCGGCTAACGCGCTCTCGTAGCGTTTTGGTCATCTCGCGTTGCACAGTTGATGCACTGTATGCTTGCGTTGCATCTTCTCGAGTTGAATCAGTGTCCAACTTGTGACGAGATCGTCTCTGGGTCATAAAACTCCTAGTTTGAAAGGGCTAAGGCAGCCACATCATCCCTCCCTCAAAAATGCAGGGTTACAAGGGGGAACGGTTAGCTTGTCAACATAAATTGAAGCTGTTTACAGTAGCAGGCTACGTCTCTATGCAGTAGCAGGCTGCCTAGCTAAATAATAACTAATTTTGTCTGATGCGGCAATTTTTCGCATCAAAAATACTTACTTTGTGGTAATGCTGAATGCGATCACAAGATTATGCTGCTTTATAAGCTAATAGCGTTTTTACACCCCATGCTGAAGATAGACATCTTGCTAGAAGCGCTAGAATTTTATTAATTTTGTTAATTGTTGTGAATCTCAACGTCTACAACGTAGAGAAACTGGCATTACCTTGCAGCAAGACTAGCCGATCGGTCGGCTCAGAGGGATACAGTTTTCTAGTTTCTGATAAGTTAGCTTGAGTAAGCCCATTTTTGTAAGTAAACGGTAGAACTATGACTGTCTGCGAATATAGGGCAGGTCTAGAAGGCATTCCCGCCACTCAGTCCAGCATTAGTTTTGTTGATGGACAGCGAGGCGTTTTAGAATATCGCGGGATTGCCATTGAAGAGTTAGCGTCTAAAGGCAACTTTCTAGAAACGGCATATCTCCTTATTTGGGGCGAATTGCCAACCGAAGCAGAATTAGAGTTGTTTGAGCACGAAATTACTTATCATCGACGACTCAAATATCGCGTTCGTGACATGATGAAGTGCTTTCCTGAAAGTGGGCACCCGATGGACGCGCTACAGGCATGTGCAGCAGCACTGGGGCTGTTTTACTCTCGCCGTGCGCTTGATGATCCCACGTATATCCGTGAGGCTGTAGTCAGGCTGTTAGCAAAAATTCCCACAATGGTGGCAGCGTTTCAACTGATGCGGAAGGGCAATGACCCTGTGCAGCCCCGTGATGATCTAGGGTATGCCGCAAATTTCCTCTATATGCTGAATGAGCGGGAGCCAGATCCGTTTCCGGCTCATATTTTTGATGTGTGCTTGATGCTCCATGCCGAACATACTATCAATGCCTCAACGTTTTCAGCCCTGGTAACGGCTTCGACGCTAACCGATCCGTATGCGGTGGTTGCGTCTGCTGTTGGAACGCTGGCTGGACCTCTACATGGCGGAGCGAATGAGGAAGTTATTCTCATGCTGGAGGAAATTGGCACAGTAGAAAATGTGCGACCCTGGTTAGCGAAACAGCTAGCCCAGAAAGGCAAGATTATGGGTTTTGGTCATCGTGTCTACAAGGTGAAGGATCCACGCGCTACAATCTTGCAGCATTTAGCAGAGCAACTGTTTGAAAAGTATGGTCGTGATGAGTATTACGATGTGGCGGTTGAACTGGAGAAAGCAGTTGAGGAGAATTTAGGTCACAAGGGTATTTATCCAAATGTAGACTTTTATTCAGGGGTGGTTTATCGAAAATTGGGTATTCCATCTGACTTGTTCACCCCAGTTTTTGCGATCTCCCGCACGGCTGGTTGGTTAGCACACTGGAAGGAGCAGCTCAACGAGAATCGGATTTTCCGCCCAACCCAAATTTATACAGGAACACATGAGGCAGCATATGTGCCGATCGCGCAACGTTAAAGGTCTGTCAAAACTAAGGAGTTGATTAGGGCTAATTTTCAACGGTTTTCAGCTCATCAAGCTTTTTCTGACAGAGCACCAGAGGAGCGATCGATGCCAGCTTTTCGCTGCCAGCATATTTTTCAATCGCCTGCATGATGGGTGGCACCCCTCTTGCCTTCTAGCAATGCTCTTGTAAGGATGGTGTTAGTGACGATTTTCAGGAACTCCAGCCCTCAAACTTTGGTTTCGGGGGCTTCTTTATTGGTCAATAAGGGCAAGACAACGATACAGGCTTGCCTTTTACAGCTCTGCCACACTTCTTAGAAAGCTTTGTTGAGTACAGGTACTCAACTGAGTACTAGGCAGGAAAGATTACCTCTTACTTGACCCCATCTGTCACCTTTATCTGAAGCAAGGTTGACTTCAGAGATAGTTCTTCGTTGTCTACGGCTGATTATGGCTTGGTTCTATAGCAATGTTTCGTATTTATCTATAGCGATTTGCGATCGTGCGGCGGCAATCCAACGATATACTAGGGACGCAGAGCCGTGTAACAGCATTGTTACTCAAAGATAAATCAACAGTTGGCAGGCTTCAGGTAGCAAAAAAGCTTTGGTCTTATCAATGTGCTGCCTGCTGTGTTTAGTTGATTGTCAACAACGATTTACTGAGTGATGACTCAATCCAGGTAAGCAATGAACTCAGGAATAGACTTACAGGAAACTTTTATTCAATCCCTTACTGACTTGGGATTGTCGGCAGGTGCCGCAAAGGCTGTCTGGATGCCGCTACCGATGCTGCTGATGCTGGTGGGCGCAACAGTTGGCGTGTTGGTGGTGGTTTGGCTAGAGCGGAAGATTTCGGCGGCGGCGCAACAACGGATTGGTCCCGAATATATTGGTCCACTAGGTGTCTTGGCACCTGTGGCAGACGGTTTGAAGCTGGTCTTTAAAGAAGATGTAGTGCCAGCCAACTCGGATGCCCTACTGTTCACGTTGGGTCCTGTAATTGTGGTGATTCCGGTCTTTTTGTCTTACCTAATTGTGCCGTTTGGGCAGAATTTAGTGGTGACAGATGTAGGAATGGGCGTGTTTTTGTGGATTGCCCTATCAAGTGTTGCGCCGATCGGTCTGCTGATGTCGGGCTATGCCTCGAATAATAAATACTCTTTGCTCGGTGGTTTGCGGGCAGCGGCACAGTCAATTAGCTATGAAATTCCGCTCGCGTTGTCGGTGCTGGCGATCGCAATGATGTCCAACTCGTTGAGCACGATCGATATTGTGCAGCAGCAGTCGGGTTATGGCATTCTAGGCTGGAACATTTGGCGGCAGCCTGTCGGTTTTATCATTTTTTGGATTGCAGCCCTGGCAGAATGTGAGCGGATGCCGTTTGATTTGCCAGAAGCGGAAGAAGAGTTAGTAGCAGGCTATCAGACTGAATATTCAGGGATGAAGTTTGCACTCTTCTACCTAGGTTCCTACGTCAATTTGGTGCTGTCGGCGCTTTTGGTAGCGGTACTGTATCTGGGCGGCTGGGATTTTCCGATACCACTGACGTTTGTGGCTGACCTGCTAGGCATTGACGAGTTCAATCCGATCTTTCAGGTTGTGACGGCTTCGCTTGGCATTACCATGACGATACTGAAAGCCTATTTTCTCGTTTTTCTAGCAATTCTGCTGCGGTGGACTGTGCCTCGCGTTCGCATTGACCAACTGTTGGATTTAGGCTGGAAGTTTCTTTTGCCCATTTCGCTTGTTAATCTCTTGCTGACTGCTGCCCTCAAGCTAACGTTTCCCTTTGCTTTTGGCGGTTGAGCCAGAAGGATAAGGACTTAAGGCTCAAGGCTAAACAGACGCAATGCTTCTCCATCATTTATCCTTACATCCTTTCTAAAAGAGTCTTATGCTGAAGTTTCTTAAGCAAGTCAGCGACTACACCAAAGAAACAGTGCAAGCGGCAAAGTTTATCGGTCAGGGACTTGCAGTAACCTTTGACCATATGCAGCGTCGCCCGGTAACAGTACAGTATCCCTACGAGAAGTTGATTCCGTCAGAGCGGTTTCGGGGTCGTATTCACTTTGAGTTTGATAAGTGTATTGCGTGCGAAGTCTGTGTGCGGGTTTGCCCTATTAATCTGCCAGTTGTAGATTGGGAGTTTAACCCTGAGACGAAAAAGAAGAAGCTAAATCACTACAGCATCGATTTTGGTGTCTGTATTTTCTGCGGCAATTGTGTAGAGTATTGCCCAACAAACTGTCTGTCGATGACGGAAGAGTATGAGCTTTCGACCTACGATCGCCATGAATTGAACTACGATAATGTCGCGCTGGGTCGCTTACCATATAAGGTAACTGAAGATCCGATGGTAACGCCGTTACGAGAGTTTGCTTACTTGCCGAAGGGCGTTATTGAGCCGCATGGCTTGCCAGCCGGATCACGTCGGGCAGGGCTACGTCCTGAAGAAATTGTTGACACAGAGAAATAAGTGGTTAGCAGTCAGCGATTGGCTTTGGAACGCGCTCCAAGCTGTCGCTGAAGGCTGATTGCTCCTAAGTAAGGAGACTGAGTTACCGTGAATTTAGCCGAAGGCGTTCAGATTGTTTCGTTTGGCTTGCTGTCTCTGATGGCGATCGGGTCAGCGTTGGGTGTTGTCTTGCTTGCCAATATTGTGTACTCCGCATTTCTGCTGGGTGGTGTCTTTATCAGCATTGCAGGGCTGTATCTGCTGCTGAATGCTGATTTTGTGGCAACTGCTCAGGTGCTGATCTACGTGGGTGCGGTCAACGTGTTGATTTTGTTTGCCATTATGCTGGTGAACAAGCGTCAAGCGTTTGTGACGGTTCAACGAGCTTGGATTCGGCGAGTTTCAACGGCGGTAGTCTGTTCCGGGTTGTTCTCACTTTTGGCAGTAATGGTTGCCTCTACACCGTGGTCGTTCTCCACGGGAGCTGCCGCAGGAAATGGTGCGATCGTGAAGATCGGCAAACATTTTTTTACTGACTTCTTGCTGCCGTTTGAGTTGGCATCGGTTCTATTGCTCATGGCACTAATTGGAGCCGTTGTCTTGGCACGACGTGAGTTGCTGTCTGATGATATGGTTGCACCCCTCCAGCAGCCTGCGCTGACTTTGCCAGAGCGTCCGCGTGAACTGGTTGCTGTTGGCACCACCCCCCCAGAAGCAACGATTGCACGCCTGCCCTCGGACCAAAATAGTTAGAAGCTGACCGCTAATACTAAGATTTTCGTTTCATTGCAAAAAGGATGGCTTTATGCAGCTTCAATACTTTCTGATTCTGGCAGCGGCACTGTTTTGTATTGGCATCTTTGGCTTAATTACCAGCCGTAATGCAGTGCGCGTGCTGATGTCGATCGAGCTCATGCTGAATGCAGTGAACTTGAATCTGATGGCATTTTCTAACTATCTGGATGCTCAAGATGTGAAGGGTCAAGTGTTCACCACGTTTGTGATTGCGATCGCGGCGGCTGAAGCGGCTGTAGGGCTAGCGATTGTGCTTGCTATCTATCGCAACCGTGACACAGTGGATATGGAGCAGTTTAATCTGCTGAAGTGGTAGCGTTGGGCAGAGTTGTTAGTTATTAGTTGTTAATTGATTGAGCGCTAATAGCCAGAAATTAAACACCAACAGCGATTTAACGTGCAACTGAAGCAGGTCATCATTGCTCATAAAGCTGGCGATTCAATGAGCCAGCGCTGGGCTGAAAAGTGCGCCAAGCAGCTAGAGAACCGACACTGCAAGGTTTTGATGGGACCCAGCGGACCGAAAGACAATCCGTACCCGGTCTTCCTTGCTTCGGTCACTCATCCAATCGACCTGGCGATCGTGCTGGGTGGTGATGGTACAGCCTTAACGGCAGCGCGTCATCTTTCTGCTGACCACATCCCAATTCTGGCAATCAATGTAGGTGGGCATTTAGGCTTTCTTACAGAGTCTTTAGAAGACTTTGAAAATTCTGAGCAGGTTTGGGATCGTCTGCTGGAGGATCGCTTTGCGATACAGCAACGCATGATGCTACAAGCGGGATTGTTTGAGGGGCATCGCACCAATCTAGAGTTGATGAGCGATCGCTACCTGGCGCTAAACGAAATGTGCATCAAACCTGCCTCTGCCGATCGCATGATCACGTCCATTCTAGAAATGGAAATTGATGGCGAAGTGGTAGATCAGTACCAGGGCGACGGACTGATTGTGTCAACGCCAACAGGATCCACTTGCTATACCGTGGCAGCGAATGGTCCGATTATTCATCCTGGCATGAATGCAATTTCGGTGACGCCTATTTGCCCTTTGAGTCTTTCGAGCCGCCCGATCGTTTTGCCCCCCGGTTCAGTGGTTAGCATCTGGCCCTTGGCTGACCATGAATTGAATACAAAGCTCTGGATGGATGGCGTGCTAGCAACCTCCATCTGGCCTGGTCAGCGGGTCGATATTCGCAACGCAGACTGTCAGGCACGGTTTATTATTCTGCGAGAAGATTACTCCTATTACCAGACGCTACGCGAGAAACTGCAATGGGCAGGTGCAAGAGTTCGCTACAACAATCATCACCGCAACTAAAAATAAGACATTAGTTTAGCTACAGGTATATAGGCAAGTGCAATCAGGTGATTCAACCGTCTTAAACGTAGTCTCAGCTCAATAGTTTCAGTAAGTTTCATTCAGCGCCGCTATGTAATAGCATTTTGGAGCTAGGGAATGACGCCACGGCAATTTCTGCCTTTTGGACTCAGGTTAGGATTCCATCTCCAGACTGACGTAGAGCATTGAAAACGGTTCGACACTGATCGATACCACACGATGTAATGGGTTACAGCCATGACTTCAGAAAATACGACCAGAAATGACCCTCCGTTCCGTACGCCGAACCCTACAGAACTGAAAGCTGCCGCACTGGAAGACTCGATTTTAGATCGGTATCCACATGAGACGGATGATGATATCAATGAGGAACATCCAGAAGCGAAACAAGCTGATGTTGTTGATATAAGCGTTAGCGATCGCCCTGTGGATCAAGAGACCAGTAGCCAAACGGTTAAAGCGAACCTCTCAGGACATTAGTCGACCGTCTGCACCATTTAAAGCTGAGAGCAAACAGTTGATTGCAACTCCACACTTATGCAGCGCTGCCCAACGGAAGGCTTCCACTACCGCATATCGTAACCAAAGAGATTCGGGTTCACTTCACCAAGATTCAGGTCTGCCAAGCCGTATTCTGCCCAACGTCGATCGACCATTGCGGCTGTATCAGGATCGGACTCTAGCGGTGTACTCCAGAGGCGATCGGTTTCCGGTGGCATCTTAGTTGTGGCATCAATGCCCATTCGACTACCCAAGCCTGCTTTCTCAGTCGCAAAATCAAGTGAGTCAAAGGGCGTATTCGGCAGAATGAAGACATCCCGTGCCGGATCAACCTTAGAGGCGATCGCCCAGACAACGGCACGCGGATCGCGGATATTGGTGTCTTTATCCACAATGATGACAAACTTGGTGTAAGTAAACTGTGGCAAAGCGCTCCAAAAGGCAAGTGCGGCACGACGAGCATGACCCGGATAAGCTTTGTCGATCGCCAGAATTGCTGTTTTATAGCTCAACGTCTCCATTGGCAGGAAGAAATCCACAATTTCTGGTACTTGCTGGCGCAAAATCGGCGTGTAAATACGGTTCAGCGCTAGCGCCATCATTGCGTCTTCCTTCGGTGGACGACCGCTAAACGTGGTGAGATAAATCGGGTCTTTGCGATGGGTGATGCACTGAAAGCGAAGGAGTGGTGCCGCCTCATTCACGCCGCCGTAAAAGCCCATGTGGTCACCTGCGGGACCATCAACACCCGTTTCGCCAGGAGTAATCGTACCCTCCAGCACCATTTCTGAATCGGCAGGCACTTCCAAGTCAACAGTTTTGCACTTGGCGAGATGCACACCCTGTCCACCATACAACCCTGCAAACAGCCATTCCGATAGGTCGATCGGTAAAGGCGTAGCGGCTGCCATGATAATCAGAGGATCAACACCTAGCGCGATCGCCACTTCCAGCTTTTGTCCCCGTTCGGCTGCTTTGCGGAGATGGCGTGTTGCCCCCCGCACCGAAAGCCACTGCACCGTCATCGTATTTTTAGACTGCAACTGCAAGCGATACACGCCGACATTCACAGTCTTCGTTTCGCAGTCTTTGGTGATCATCAAACCCAGCGTCACAACTTTGTTTGCATCGCCAGAATAGACTCGTAGCAGCGGCAGTTTGGTTAAATCTACATCCTCACCTTTCAGCACAATTTGATGGCAAGGAGGGAGAAAATCACGACTGGGCTTGGCTTTCAGTACATCAAAGAGTGCCTGCCCTAGAGCGATCGCCTGAGGCACTGTTTTTGGTGGTCTGGGTTGATACAGCAGCGCCAGTTTCTTGCCCAGCGTTTCGAGTTCTGCGGGTTGCTCTAGGTTCATTGCCCAGCAGACCCGCTCCACAGTCCCCATCAGATTCACTGCAACGGCATGGGACGAGCCTTTGACATTCTCAAACAGGAGCGCTGGACCACCCTTTTGCAGCATCCGTTGGGCGATCTCAGCAATCTCCAAATCTGGATCAACCAGGGCTGTAATCCGCCGCAGTTGTCCGCGTTGCTCGAGTTGTTTGATAAATCCGCGCAGGTCTCTCGTCATGATGAAGCCATGTAAAGCATCTCTCTCATTATGAAGCGAATTGTCAATGCTCTGGACGACGATCAACCGGGCATTAGCAATTCGTTTGAAACCCTGGCACTAAAAGAGAGTGTACTGGATCAGCCGTTGCATACTACCAACCAAAGCAGAAAATTGAGGTAAGGTGTTTTTGTGTTGGCGGCAATGGCATGATGCGTTTGGTTTTAAGTGTGCTGAGACAACTGAACAAGCTGCGGCAACAGACCGAATTAGGGCAACGGTGGGTAGCAGTGTTCGTGCTGGGACTAGCGATCGCCCTTACCCTCACAGGTTGCCAGCTACGGCAGCTTCGCACACAGGCGGCGCAAGGTAGCCAACTTGTCATTAGCACTATTACCGACCCTAATACCTTTAACTTTGCTAATAAAAACACCTTCCCCAGCATCTTTCTCTTTGCCTACGACTGTTTGACCACAGAAAATGGGGTAACGGGTGCGATCGAGCCAGCGTTGGCAGAGTCATGGCAGGTTTCAGACGATGACAAACGAGTAGTTTTTACGCTGCGTCCTGGTTTGAAATGGTCGGATGGCGTACCCTTGACCGCTGATGATGTGGTGTTTACCTATCGGGATATTGTGGCAAATCCAGATGTGCCGACGGATGCGAAGGAGGGCATTCAGATTGGGGTCAACAAAGCTTATCCTGAGGTGCGAAAACTGGACGATCGACGGGTTGAATTTATCTTGCCAGAACCCTTTGCGCCCTTGATTCGCGCCACAGCCGGACCCGATGGTATTGTGATTCTGCCAAAACACGCCCTTGCCAACACCTTGAAAACAAAGGGACGGGACGGCAATCTCACGTTTCTCTCCACCTGGGGCACCGATACCGACCCAAGAAAAATTGTGGTGAACGGTCCTTACCAGATGGAAAGCTACACACCTGGGCAACGACTGGTCTTTCGCCGCAATCCTTACTACTGGCGCAAGGATGAACAGGGCATGCAACTGCCTTATATTGATCGCATTGTCTGGCAAATTGTCGAAAATCTCGATACGCAGCTTTTACGATTTCGTTCGGGCGAGATGGACGCGATCGGCGATGTGCGTCCGTTGCGAGCAGAGTATGTGTCTCTGCTGAAGCGTGAGGAACAGCGCGGTCGCTTTACAATCCAGGATGGCGGTCCCTGGTCGGGTACACTTTACCTCACCTTTAACCTAAACAAGGCAAAAAATAAGGATGGCAAGCCGTTTGTCGATCCCATTAAATCGCGCTGGTTCAACACCTTAGCGTTTCGGCAAGCGGTGGCATACGCGATCGATCGTCAGCGCATCAACAACAACATTTTTCGTGGACTGGGCGTGATTCAAAATTCGCCTATCTCAGTGCAAAGCCCTTATTTTCTGCAAGACGGGCTTAAAGTCTACGACTACAGCCTAGACAAAGCCAAAACCTTGCTTACTCAAGCAGGCTTTACGTATAACGCTCAAGGGCAACTGTTTGATGTCGATGGCAATCGCGTGCAGTTTAACCTGATCACCAACGCGAATAACCTGACACGGGTGGCGATCGGCGCACAGGTGCAGCAAGACCTCGGCAAAATTGGCATACAGGTAAATTATCAGCCAATCAACTTCAATGTGCTGATTGAGAGAACGAGCAGTTCGCGCAATTGGGATGCCCACATTATTGGCTTTACAGGCGGTGTTGAGCCGCATGCTGCCTCCAATCTATGGGTCAGCAGTGGTGCCTCCCATGCCTTTAACCTCAAGCAACAGCCCGGACAACCGCCTATTCAAGGTTGGGCACCCAATAACTGGGAAACAGAAATCGATCGCCTCTTTGTTACAGGCGCACGCGAACTTGACGAAACCAAACGCAATGCCATCTATGCCGACTTCCAGCGTCTCGTCCAGGAACAACTGCCCGTCATCCACCTTGTCAACGATCGCGCCCTCATGGCAGTCCGCGATCGCGTCCAGGGACTCAAGTACACAGGTTTACCCAGTTGGGGACTGTGGAATATTCAAGAAATTAGAATAAGAAAGGATAAAGTCTGAAAGCTTCAGGCTAAAAGCCAAGAACACTTTATCCTTCGTCCTTTATCCTTTCCCTCGTGACCCAACCCGATCAACTCAAGCGCCTCCTTCATGCCGTTGCTGCTGGTGAACTGACACCAGAGCTAGCCTTTGACACGCTCAAACACCTCGACTTCGAGACCGTTGAGGACTTCGCACGCATCGATCATCACCGCGCCATTCGCACTGGTTTTCCCGAAGTTATTTGGGGACCGGGCAAGACCCCCGACCAGATTGCCCAAATCATGGAAGTCATGCGCGATCGTACTGCTGTCGTCATGGCAACCCGCATTGAGCCAGATGTTTACACCCAACTCAAAGCAAAAGTGCCGGATGTGGAGTATTACGCCATGGCACGAATTTGTGCGTTGAAAAGCAATCCGAAGGCAGAAGGCAGAAGGCAGAAGGCAGAAGGCAGCGAGCAGAGTCACCCCACTCCCCACTCCCCACTCCCCACTCATCCCGGCACCATCAACATTCTCTCTGCCGGAACCGCTGATCTACCCGTTGCTGAAGAGGCGGCTATAACAGCCACACTGTGCGGCTTTAAGGTAAATCGACTTTGGGATGTGGGAGTGTCGGGCATTCATCGGTTACTCGAAAACCGCTGGGCGATCGTCGAAGCCGATGTCCTGATCGTAGTTGCAGGTATGGAAGGTGCCTTACCTAGCGTGGTCGCAGGTCTCGCAGATTGTCCCGTTATTGCTGTACCTACCAGCGTTGGCTACGGCGCTAGCTTCAATGGTTTGGCACCACTGCTGACTATGCTCAACTCTTGTGCTGCGGGAGTCGGGGTTGTGAACATTGACAATGGGTTTGGTGCCGCTATTTTGGCAGGACAAATTTTGCGAACCGCTAACAGACTTAGAGACCAGCTAACGGTTGAAGGATAAATAATGCCTCACATGCATGAAGCACTGTCTGCGATCGCCCAACCTTTTGCACCCAAATCTTGACACGTATGGCATGAAAACTGCTATATTGTTTACTGATGACGCGTTGGGGCGTCGCCAAGTGGTAAGGCAGCGGGTTTTGGTCTCGCCATCCCTAGGTTCGAATCCTAGCGCCCCAGTTTTAGCTCTCAGCCATTTGTACCGTGTGTACAGTGACTAATTAAGTGTCGCTGGTGCCAAATTAGTGTCATCAGTGACTAATTAGTGTCATTGCGCCAATTTTCTGTCGTTGAACTGGTGGTGACGAATTAATGTCATCCCTGCTAGGTTGAATGATTGGAACCTAGGGATGGCGACTTTCAACCCGCTGTTGATACTAAGTGAACTAGCCTAATCCTTCAACCTGCCTCAGAAAGGACAGGTGATTGCGATCCTTCATAGAAGGCGATGGCGCGAGTTGGATTTGCTTTCAACCTGCCTCAGAAAGGACAGGTGATTGCGATGGCAGCCAACCAAAACCTAGACTAGGCAGAAGTTTCAGAAGGTCTTTGCGCGGCTCGCATTACCTACCCTTCTCCAAACCTGAGCTTTCGCAATTTAGAGCTAGTCCAGAATTGTGAAACCGACTCAGCAAAGGAATTTGAGCCTTTGTGCGGATCACAGCAAAGAATTACGTCTTTGTAGATCGCTGAAAGGAAGAATAGAAGCGGGTTCCCCCTTGGTTGAGGGTGATTCGGTAGCCACTACAGCAGTACATCCGCGCCCTTGTTGCCGGGAGCGCACCGACGCCATAATTAAAGCAGACTAACGCCTCAACTATGACTTAATCTCGTTTAAGAAACCGAAGTCCCTCATTCGACGGCATCAGGGTGAGCAGCTACCAGGGTCAGAAAGCAAGACGGTCTAACGACAGCCAAACTAACCCTTATTTTGCACGAACGTAGGCTGCAAGCAGCCTACGTCGCGGCGCTGTTGAAATCATTCGGTTTTCAAGGTGCAAGTTTTAACTACAGCCCCTTTTAAGCGCGGGCTTGGTAAGCCGCGATCACTACAGCTCTAGCCTTCTCTTCTAGCCCGCCGACCAAAGGCTGTTTTACTTCTTCAATGGCAATGCCGAGTTTGCTAGCTTGGCTACGAATGCTCTCAAGGAGTCTGCCGTAGCTCCAACGGTGAACGCTAGCGCGATACTGCTTAGCGTAGTTCTGTTGTCCTTCTAAATAGCCCGGACTTTTTTGCTCCGCTCTAGCTTTAATCTCGGCTTCGACGATGGCTCGAACGTCTCCTAGCTTGGGTAAGGCAAGACTGCCAGCGCGATAAGTTTTAGCGACTGCCACGATCGCTTTCGCTAGTAGTCGATCGACATACTGCCCCAACTCCGATTCTCCAAATTGATTAGGGGCTGATCGCTTTTGAGCCTTGTGGCGTTGATGAGCTGTTTTCTGCTGTTCTGAGCGTCTCCGATTGAGAAGTCTGTAGTTTTCACCGAGCAGTTGCCGAATTCCATATTGGGCAAGCACCTGATTGGCTTGGGCATCCCAAACGACGATCGTAGCAGGCTTCTCTAACCCTAGGCTCAACCCTACAACAATGTGAGATTGTCCCTTGTAGAGTGGCTTACTAGGGCGAGCGAACGGTGTGTTGATCCGAGTCAGGGTAGAGTTCAGGCGCTTGACATACGCTTGCTGAGTTGCCAGAAGGTCGCTCTTGCTCTCCATTTGAGTGATTTTCTTGGCAACGTCTGCGACCTTTTCTTGACGGACTTGCTCTGTGCCTTCAACTGTCCAGAGCCGCGTGTCTATGGTGCAGTAGAGGGTCAGCCGATGTACCTCCCAAAGGTCTCCCTTCCCTTCGCCTTCCTGCCATCCTAAACGAGCAGAGCGGAGGGTAAAAAGACCGCTAGAATGCTGATTTTTGCTGGCTCTTTTTGTTTCCTGGTCTTCCAAGAACCGTTGAAACCAGGGAAACTGACGTCGATCGCAGTAGATCGCAAAGGTGTGTTCACTGAAGCCATTAAAGTGAACACAGAGCCGACCCTTAGCATTCTTCTCCCAAACCAAGTCTTCATTGGTCTCGAAGATCAGCGGAAAGGGAAGCACGCTTGGTTTAGTCAACAATCGGTCTTGCCAGCGTTTAGCCTCAGCATTGTCTCTTGGAACGGTTTGAGTAGCTGTTTCAAGCGCATCAAGCCAGCTCTGCCCAGTTAGATCACGTCCATGCGGTAAGCGGCCCTCGATTTGTTCCTGAAGTCGTTTAACTTGAATCTCGACCTTGCGGCGATGTTGAGCAAAGTTCTGTGGGTCTTCTTCCTGCTGTGACACTTTGCAACCGTTTTTGAGCAAGAAGGCGATCGCACAGCGCTCCAGCGCCGATTTTGTATTCTGACAGCGCTCAAACAATTGGTCTACTAAGCTCTGATCCGATAAAGCAACCTTCTTTTTGCTCTTCTTGCCTGGGTTCTGAGTGGGCTTATCTAAAGCAGTAACTGGTTGAAGCTGAGCTAGAAGCGCAGCAGCATGATCGCGAAGGTTGGCAAGTTCAAGGCCACTCTCCTGAGCCAACACCTCGTCACTTTTAAGCATTTCCAGCCAGCGCAGTTTGCCATCGACCCTTCGCTGAAGGTGCTGCTGAATTTTGAGCCAAGACTTATAAATGTAATCTGCCATGTGAATAGCAGAAGTGTAGAGTCGTGCAGGTTGCCCTGTGAAACGGGCATCGGTTTTTAGCGGTTGACAAAGTTGGCTCACAACTGCTGTTGGATGCTTCCCCCTTTGCCGCCAGATCTCGAAATCTGAATGCTGGCTCATCTGCTCCAAGATTTCATTGATTAAGGGGGTATTGCTCTCTGCCATCAAACTCCAGAGAGCTTGCCGAGTCGCTGCACTAGCAACCAGACGACATTGAATCGTGATCTGACTCATCAGGTTTATTCCATTGAGTAGAACTAAAGTACTATAAAAACACAATGTTATCAAGAGGCTAGAGTGTTTTTTGTTTCTTTTTGTACGATGGATCGTATGGAAGGACGATTTTTCACCAGCACAGAAGCGGCTGAGATCACACGCTGCTCTCGGCGGCAATTGCAGTATTGGCGAGAGCAGGAGATTGTTGTACCGACTGTGAACACTACGGGTAAAGGGCGCAACGTCTATTACTCCTTAACGGACTTATTAGCGCTAACGCTGATGGAATATTTGCTTTCGCTTGGTTTGAGCTTTGAAGTTTGCCAGTTAGCTCTAAACTTTCTGAGGGCAGTGGAGCCAAAGCTCTTCGAGCACCCACTGCATAACAAGAGTGGAAGGCGATTTATGCTCTGGCAAAGTGCTGGAGAGGAAGCGCTACGCTGCACAGAATTTGATGAACAGAAAGCGATCGCAGCTATTCAGGATGGACGAGCGATCGTCCCTATTCAGATCGAGGCACTAGGCAAACGGTTGGAAAAAAGGCTTCAATTGGTTGGCACCCCTAGTTAGATTGTTTAGTCAGGCTAGTTGATCAGTCGCGGAGAGTCCAAGCGAGCAGACTACATTTTCTACTACAAGCCCAATATCCCTTTGCCGCCATGATCGCCAAAGGGATATAACTACAGCCTCAGTGCTGGGATGCAACAAGCGCTCACCTATGCCGCGATGATGAACATCCCGTTTGTCTAGGCTCAGTAGAAATCTTGTTGCCATTGCATGATCACATAGCCATAATGTTGTGGATGACCATCTCAAGAAGTGATATTTAAGCATGGACACAGCCGTTATCGTAGCAATAGTTATTGCAATCGTTGTGATTGTGGTCGTTGTCCTTCTGAAGGATCGCATTTTGGAGCTTTCTGTTAGTGGCAAAGAAGCAAGGATGGAAGCAAAAATGGAAGCTAAGGCAAAGCCTCTAAAAGCTCAGGACGAGAAACCCGTGAGTGTCACATTTAAGGGAAACAAGCTGCGGGGTGAGGGTGAGTATCGAATGCAAAGTACTGACTTTTCACGGAACGATGTAGACGGCAGGCAAAAGTTGGAATTAGGCTACGATGAGCCGTCAAGCGACGTTCAAAGTGAAGAGAACCGGTAAAGCTGATCGATGCCAAAACTGCGTAATTTAGCAAACCGTACAAAAGAACTAGAAATATTCCTGAAGATGGCAGTGGGTAACTATGACTGCCGCATTATGCTTATTGAAGGTGTATCAGGAATGGGAAAGACCTCCCTTCTCAGCCGATTTAAGCATCAGTGTCCGTCTGGAGTTAAGTATGTACCGTTTGATTGTAAAGGGGTAGACAGCATTGCCGCCTTTTTATCAGAGGTTGTGACTGAGCTAGGTCAAGAGCAATTTCAAACCTTTTTGAGCAAAGTTAAGCTGTTTGTTCAAGGAGGCGTTGACTTTTCTGAAAATGACATTGCCGCAGAAAATACAATTTCAATAGCAATTAACTCTCACGTTGATCCTAAGACCCAAGAATATCGCCTAGAGGAGCTACAAAAAGCGTTTTTTAATGACCTGGCAGCACTTGAACATCGAACGGTAATCACACTTGACACATACCAACTGGCTAGTGATTCACTACGAGAGTGGCTTGAAAGCAAGTGGTTACGGGCAGTGGCGCGGCGACTGAGGAACGTGGTGACTGTGATTGCAGGTCAATCCATCCCTGATCCAAATAACTCAGTGTGGGTTGACGAATGCGAGCATTTTTCGCTCAACCCCATAAACGATGTAAAAGCTTGGTGTGACTTCTGTTCAGATTTATTGGAATTATCAAAAGTACCAGAAGAGACTATTAAATTAGTTATAGACGGTCTTCATGGTCACCCAGCACAAATTAATCAGTTTTTCGTAGCAGCTATAGAAAAGAAAACTAGTCAGTAGCAATAAAAACTTGGTCAGCATAGAAGATCTACTAAAGCGAGTACAGCAAGCCGAGACAGAGACAGATCGGCAGTGGGTTTTGCTGGAATTGCAAATGAGTCAGATGCCTGATGCGTTGGTGTCGATGCTCTGGGCAGCAGCAATCCCGCATTTTTTTGATGCAAAGGTACTGGCGGCATTACGCCCAGAATTGGTAGATCAGGCAGAGGAACTTTATGCTGACTTAGGAACGCTAACGTTTGTAGAAGAGTTTCCAGGGCATGGGTGCAACATTCATGAACTAACGCGGGGAGTTTTGTTAAGTCAACTCTGGAAACAGAATCGAGAAGAGTTCCTGAAACTATCAAAACGGGCAGCAGATTATTTTTTTGATAGAAGAACATCATCGGAAGAAGATGTTGAATTTTGTTATCACGAGATTCTCAATGAAGGAAACGCACAGACAGGGCGATTACTAGATCGAGGAATTGATTGGTGGACCTATCATCAGCTTAATCGCAGTCAAGCCGCTCTTCAGGGTTTTTCTGAACATGAGAGAGCAGGAAGACTAAATGAATTTGAACGTGGATTTTCATTCCACTTGCAGGGGCTTGTCAAGCGACGTTCTGCAAATTATAAAGAAGCTGAATCACGTTTCAGTCGTGCCCAAGCAATTTACGAAAATGTAGAACTAATAAATCCGCGTTACATTGTTACACTGTTACGTGATCTCAGCAGTAGCAAGAGCGACCAAGGTAACAACGGAAGTGCAGTCCCTATCTGTGAGCAATCTCTAAGAATTTGTGAAGAGCAACTCGGAGAAAACCATCTTGATACTGCTACTAGTCTGAATAATCTGGCAGTACTTTATCAAGAGACAGGACGGTATCAGGAAGCAGAGTCGCTCCTTCTTCGAGCCCTGAAGATTCGTGAAGCGCAACTTGGCGAAAACCATCCCGACGCTGCTAGCAGCCTCAATAATCTGGCATTAATTTATAAAGCGACCGGACGGTATCAGGAAGCAGAGCCGCTCTATCTTCGAGCCCTGAACATCTGTGAGGAGCAACTTGGCGAAAACCATCCTGACACTGCTAGCAGCCTCAATAATCTGGCATCACTTTATAAAGAGACCGGACGGCAGCGGGAAGCAGAGTCGCTCCTTCTTCGAGCCCTGAAGATTTATGAAGCGCAACTTGGCGAAAACCATCCTGACACTGCTAACAGCCTGAATAATTTGGCAGTACTTTATCAAGCGACCGGACGGTATCGGGAAGCAGAGCCGCTCTATCTTCGAGCCCTGAGGATTTATGAAGCGCAACTTGGCGAAAACCATCCTGACACTGTTAACAGCCTGAATAATCTGGCATTAATTTATCAAGAGACCGGACGGTATCGGGAAGCAGAGCCGCTCTTTCTTCGAGCCCTGGAGATTCGTGAAACGCAACTTGGCGAAAACCATCCTGACACTGCTAGCAGCCTGAATAATCTGGCATTAATTTATAAAGAGACCGGACGGTATCGGGAAGCAGAGCCGCTCCTTCTTCGAGCCCTGAACATCTGTGAGGAGCAACTTGGCGAAAACCATTCTGACACTGCTAGCAGCCTCAATAATCTGGCATTAATTTATAAAGAGACCGGACGGTATCAGGAAGCAGAGCCGCTCCTTCTTCGAGCCCTGAACATCTGTGAGGAGCAGCTTGAAGAAAACCATCCTAATACTGCTATTACTTTAAATAATTTGGTATCACTTTATCAGGAGCAGGAGCGGTATTCAGAAGCCATCCCGTTGCTAGAACGGTGGAAAAACATTCAGCGTGAGCGTCAGGAAACTCAAAACCAATATTTTGCTGAGCGTATTCGCACACTAGGGAAACTTTATGAAAAAGTTCAGCGATTCCCCGAAGCTGTAGCAGCCTATGAAGAAGCCTCATCAATATTTAATCAGGTGTTTAGTCTTAAACATCCACGAACACTTGTCTTAAAAGGAGAGCTGAGTCGATTAAAAAAGCAAATCAACAGCAAAGCAAAGCGGGATAAATAGTCTATTAGTGTGGATGCTGTTCTTGAAGGCGTTTGATGCCCAGGAGGAAGAGTATGAACTGAGCGGGATGTTATCACTCACCGATCCTGGAAGGATTGCGCTGGCGGAATTGGGCGACGGATTCGGAGGGCATGACCGGGAAAACCCTGCTGGACTTTGTGGATAATGTCCTGTTTAAGACGCTAAAGGAACTGCCGATCTGACCTAGAACCGACTACGCGCGAAGGTGGCGCGGGACGTGTTTGAGGATGCCTACAACTACATGAAGAATGGCACCCTCTTCCACCCCTCACTGAACAAAAATGGATCGTTGCCAAAGTTAATTCCCTTTTCTCCCTCTGCGATGACCTAGAAGCTAAACTCAAAGCCGCACGAGACAGCAGTTCAGTCTTAATGGAGGTCGCAGCACGACAGATCCTAGTCGCTTGATTCCACGCTCTTTAAATCTAGGACTCAACTTTGCAAGCCGATCAGTTTCACCAACTCTTAGACGTCTTCAAAAGCCTGTCATCTCCGATTAAAGACCCAACCTTTATGGAGATTGCAGGCTATCCCCATTACGAAAACGTCTGTAGCAACATCTTGGCATTTTATTTTCAACCCGATGCCCCTCATGGCTTATCTGACCTGTGCCTGAAGGCACTAATGTCTTTAGCGCCTAACTACGAACCACAGTCAAGCGTGACCGTTGAGCGCGAAGTCACCACCAAAGCCGGAAACCGTATCGACATCCTGATTCAATCAGACACGCACTTGGTTGCGATCGAGAATAAGATCTACCACTCAGCCGTAAATCCATTTCACGACTACGCATCCTTCCTGCAACAGCAACGCTCCCACCGTAAGTTGACCATGTTTCTCCTCAGCCTCTATCCCGTAGGAGACCAAAATCTGCACGGCTTCATTCCCATCCGGTATGCCGATTTCTTCTCCAAACTTCGTCCACTGATGGGAGACTACCTCGTTGGAGCCAATACCAAATTCCTGATTTCACTTACCGACTTTATAGAAACGATCGAAAACCTGATGAGGGGGTCAGCAATGGATGAAAGCATGTTCAACCTGTTCAACGAAAGAGGTAGCGAGATTGTTGCGCTGCTGGAAGAAGTTAACAAATTTAAGGCAGAGTTACGTAAAAAAGTGTCTGAATTGGGAAGCCTGATCGACTATCAGAATAAGCCTGTAGAGATTAAGCAGTGGCTTTGGCGCAAGGAACGATCGCTTCTGGATGTTTTGGTTCACAATATCTATCTACCGAATAACTTCATAGTCGCAATAGACTGTGTACTGACAGTAGAAGGTTGGAAAATTGCGGGGTATGACAGAAAGGGGGATCTTGAAAGCGCACGCACGCTCTTCAACAACCTTCAAATCCCTCTCAAACAGAACTCCAGCAGCGGAAACAGGTTAGAGCACATTACAACATATCCTTACAAGGAACCACTAACCACAATTCAGGCAGTTGCTCAAGAGTGGATCAATAAGATTGCAGGTGCACAAACCTTTTGATGCCGAATACAAAGGAGAAAGCCTGTATGCTTCAATCAGGCAAATTTCTGGTGATTCGCCATTTCTGAAAATGGTGTTTGGCAACGAGAACAAGTACCCATTTCCCAGAGAGCAGGCATCTTGAATACTGCTTCACATTTAGGACATTTTGCTAAAAGCTTTAGCTGGTGGCGATCGCACTTCCAGATTGACTTGTACTGCCACTCCATGCGATGGCAAGGAGTTTCGCCATAGCAGGCCCCACAGAGCCGAATGGGAGTCCACTGCATCCCTACACCCTTTAGCGGCAGCATTGCTGCTAAGCGTTCAGCACTGACACCCACTACGACCGCTAAGCGCTCCAGTTCCTGCGGTAATGGAAACGGATTCATGTGAAACCGTTCCCAGCGAGCGACGACTGCGCCAATACCTGCTAGTTGCCCCAACCCACTGGGTGTCAGATAATTGGGTCGCCGAAAGCGTCCTAGAAAGTGGCTGAAGCTTTCCCCTTCATAAGGCTCAAACTGGAAGAGCCAGGGTTGGATGTCAGCCTCCACCATCACTTATACTCCTTAGCAACTTCCTCAAGGATTTTCTTCTCCACCTTCTTGAAACCTGCTGAGAGCGATCGAATGGCGGCCTCCCGCAGAATTTCATCCATGCGTCCGATATAGCCTTCCGTCCCTGCGGTGACAATGCGTAGCATTTCCTTACTGGTTAAGTTGGAGGCAACTGGCAGCTTCAGGATTTTCTGTTCCCAAATGGCAACCGTCTTGACGAATTCCTCACCGGATAGCTTGCCAAAGCGGTGACAAGCACGAAAACGGTTATAGACCTGCTCATCACACTTAATGACCGCATCCAAACGATCAGTGCCAACCAAAACCACCGAAATTGCGAGTTTGTCGTAAATGTCTCTTACGTCAGCAAAGGTTTCGGGTTTGAGGCGATCGGCTTCATCAATAATCAGAATTTCTACCTCACAAGCTTGCAATATTTCCATTGCTCTGCCCCGAAAGTCTGATATGGTTCCTTTCGTTGCCCGGTGCTTTAAGAACTCAATAATCTCCTTGAACAAATCCTTTGCCCCACACTTTTGAGGGGGCTGGATATAAACAACTGGAACAATCGGTTTTTTGCCTGGTTCTTGCTGGGGTTTATGGCGATAGAAGTAGGCTTCACAAGCCATTGATTTGCCTGTTCTGGACTCGCCTACAACCCGGCAGGACTGCCTCGACTTGCGCTTGCCATCTAACCAGTTGTGGAATCGACTAACCTGCTCTAAAGGCATAATGGTCTTTTTACGGAGACGATCAGTTTCAGCTTTTAATTGAGCTTCGGTAGGCTGAAACTCACCTAAGACTTCTGCCCATTCCTTTGCTTGCACCATGCTTACCAGCCTCCTTTGAGGTCATCGAAATCAATGGGCATAAAGTCTGCCAAACCTAAATCGATCGCGATCTCCGGTTGAGGCTCAGGTGTTTGAGGCATCGTCTGTTCAACAGATTTTTCGGGTTGCGATCGCACCAGCTTCTGTTCTTCCTGCTGGCGCTCTTTACGGCTTTTCTTTTTGACAGAGGCATCCTCCTCCAAAGCATTGTAAAAAATCGCTTCATTGCTCAGCGTCTTCCCTGCTTCGCGCAAGCGACGACTACTCGCTTTTGCCTCTTCTAGGGAGAGGTGCTCAGCTTCTAATCCCTGAGCATGGGCACGCGCCAGGAAAACTTCTCGCTGGTTTTCCTGCCGATAGACCAAAACAGTTGTAATGTCTGTCGGATCGAAGCGCAGTGATACGGTTTCCCCGGCATAGCCAGCCAGGTATTCGCCGCGATACATCAAGTTCTCAAACTGTAAGTAGCCACCCCGCTGGATGGTTCGTCGTGATGCCTTCATCAGGCAAATGTCCAAATGCCGCTCATCAATAACATCGGGAACATCTGTTAGACCAGCTTCCCAACGTTGAAAGCGTGTTTGGGTACCCATCCGAGCATCAACACTTTGGTTGTACTGATCGCAAAGAAACCGCACAATCAACTGCTCTAGCTGGCGCAGCGTCAAGCTGGCATCTTTTTCAGCCTCCTTTGGCCGTTCCTGTACATTCGAGCCAACGTAGCCAGGTAACGTCGAAAATAGTTGGTCATTCAAAGTGCGGAAGGGACGCTCAACAATGCCGCCTTCAGAAGGGCGGTCACGTAAATGGCAGGCAAAACCTAAATCAGTTCCAATTTGCTGCACATGGTTGGAACGAAAATCTTTCCCGCCATCAGTATAAAAGTGCTGCGGTTTGCCGTAGGTGCCCCATTCACAGTGCAGCTTGTACTCTGCCCCATATTTTTTAGGCTGAATAGCGTGACGCAGCGCTAAAGCCACAATCTGGGAACTGGGGGCATCAAAACCCAGGTTGATTCCCATAATGCAGCGGGAGTAAGAATCAATGACTGTAGTTAGCCAGGGGCGACCTAGCAGTGCGCCATACTGATCTACCAGCAAAACATCTGCTCGGGTATGGTCGCATTGCCAAACGTGATTGCTGTATTCAATCGCAAGATCCTTGCCGTCACGGGTTTTAACTGAGAGGGTTGAGCCTTTCCAGCCTGGGCTACGAATGCTGTTGGCTCGCTCCTGTTTCTCCATAATCGGTTTGAGTACCCGCAGTACTGTGCGATAGTGAGGCGGTTTCTCATTGCCAATCTCACGCGCTTTCGCCTGTACCCTTACAGCTACTTGCTTAGGTGTCGTGCGCTTGCTGCCCTTGTTGCCTTCCTTGTAGGTCTTGATGATAAAGCCCTCCCAGAAGTCTCCAATGCGGTAGTTGCCTTTGTCCGCTCTGGAATCTTGGGCGATGCCTGCTAGTCCTTCCTGCTCCCACCGCTTCACTAGCCGTTGGACTGATCGCATGGAAACGCCCAATTTTTCAGCCGCATCCCTCAGTTTTTGCCCATACGCCTTGCGATCACACGGTGCAATGAGACTTTGGATCACCGTTAACTTCAGTTGAGCCTCAGCATTCAGTTCACTGACAATGGTGTTCGATGCTGCTGGTTCAACCGTTTGTTGAGAAGGGTCAGCGATAATCTCTGCTAACAGATCACTTTGGGTAGAGCAATTCAGCATAAAAGTACTGATGTACTGTTTTGTTTGTAGTAATTTACCACAACAGTAGGAAAAGTGACAGCTAATGTGTCAATAAATTACTTTTGAGCAGAGTGATCGCCTGCCAAAGCAAAAGCGCAACGAGAGCATCAGGCTCTTAGCCTTTGAGAACGGACAAGCTGCTCCCTATACTGTTGCTGGCCACACAAGGCATAGTCACGCGACACCTAATCTGTCACTCGCTCAACTTTAACGCTTGAGGAAAAGCGACAGTTAATTCGTCACAAATTTCTAACGCGTCATCTAATTTGTCACTGGAAGACAGCCTCCAGGAATACTGTGAGGAGCCGTCAAACCCTCAGAGCACCTTCTCTAAGGGTTTCTCAGCCCGACGACATTAATTTGTCTCGATGACACTTAATTAGTCACTGTACAACCGTGACAGAATCTTGTCACAAAACTGTTGGCAACAAATTAATAGTGGACGAGATGCGGTTGCGCAAACCCACAATAAGAATCCTTAGAGTGATCTAAAGGCAGGTTCAGCCCTAAAGTTTGCTAGAACACAAAATGTCCGTACTAGTTTTGATAATATCTAAAATTGCGAAAGCCCCTGAAACATATGTTTCAGGGGCTTTCAGTTTAAAGCGGGCGGCGGGAATCGAACCCGCATTATTAGCTTGGAAGGCTAAATACGATGTTGATATAGCTTGATTTCAGCGATTTTGCTCAACTGCTACCCCAGATTTACCCCATTTTAGAAAACTTAATAAATTGACGGGATTACTAAACAGCTTGATGAGATGAGTAAACCTCTTGGCAAATCCTAGTTTTGGCAGTAGACACAATCAAACTGAACTTCGTCGGGTGCTAATCGCTCCTGTAGCAAACAGGTAGAAAACTGGGCTAGCGTCCCAAAGCCAACAAGACTTTTGGCTAATCACCTGGCAAAGTAATGGCTCATGCTTGGTTAATCGCTGTAGTGTGCCAACTCCTGGGTTACTTCCTTCGCAATGTCTTGTCTTAGCGACAGGGGCGCAATAACTTCGCCATTGGGTCGCCAGTCGCGCAGGCGCATCATGACGTTAATATCACCAGCTCGAATCCACACAGCGTAATAGGCATCGCTGGCAGAGCGGCGATCGATTAACTTTAAGGTTTCCTGCTGCTCCAGGGGATCAGTGATTTCCTGACGAACCAGGTCTGGCAGGCGACTGTAAGCGATTGGGCAAAAGGTTGGGTGGCGCACAGTATTGTCTACATACCAATGGGCAAATTTGGCTGGGAAGCGCAAGAGTAGCAGTTGACGCGGCAGGTAGAAATTAAACCCCCACGCCTCGTCCAACTTTGCTTTAACGGCTTCCGGTGAGGGCAGCTCTCCAGCGTGCCGCAGCTCTTTCAACCCCTGGGGCACCCCCGGATCACCCCAGGCTAAAACTTTCAGCTTTTTGGACGCAACGCGATCGAGTCGATAGTTGTGCCAAGCCAGGTTGCCTTCAGGGTCAAGTCCATAAGCGCTCAGATATTTTGCCCGTCGCGCATAGTGCAAACAGACTGGATAAACTGTGACCGGCACCTGACGCTCTTCCCTGGCAAGCCAGGTCTTAAATTGAATCACGCCACCATCGGGAGTACCCCACAGTTGTTCGATCTGTTCCTGGAAGTCATCCACTTTTTCCTGCATCGCTTCCGAGAGAATGTAATCGAGGTGGATGAAAATGCGTTGACTGGGTTCTTCGCGCAAGCGATGGGCATCGATCGCCGTTAGCTGTTCCCACAGCGCCTGGACCACCAGTTGCAGGTTGGGTTGCACAAAGGCAAGTGCCTCTAAAACGCGCAGCATTTCCCAGGTTTGGGCAGCGGAGAGGGAGGCGAACAGGGCAGAGTGAGCAGTGAGCGACGCAGCGGGTGGCGGTGGTAAGGGCAGTTTAGCGGTCGAGACGCAACGATAACGTCCCTGCGGAAGTGGTTCCAGCCAACCTTGCTGGCTCAACAGTTTGAGGTCGTCTCGTAGGGAGCGGTGAACGGTGGCAAAAGGGCATTGCTCCAGGTGCTGTTCCAGTTCTGTCGTAGCCAGTCCAGTGAGTTGCGCCATTTCGGTCAGCCACTCCGAAGCCGTTAGACGGGGACTGACCTCATGCAGCCAGGTTTGCAAGGTTTTGTGGCAGAGACAGGTTGGGTCAGCGCAGGTTGCTGTTAGTTCTTGGGCTGAAAGAGAGTCAGACCGTCTGTGACTGTCGGCGAACAGGCGTTCGCGTATATCGGGATAACTAAAGGGCTGGGGTAAGGAAGTAGACCAATGGGGCTGTACCCCATAGAGCCTGTGCAGCAAGACCCATAAGCGCAGAGTCCGCTGTAGCCGATTCGCCAATTGTCCGGCGCTGAGCCAATGCAGAATGGAAGGGCTGGGCGGATAGAGAAAACCAAGGGCTGACAAAGCTCGAACTCCCCTCTTCAAGGTCGAGGTGATAATAGCACGGAGATACCAGCAGGGAGAGTAACGCCGATGGAAGCGGTAGCTGAACCAGCCATCCATTTACAGTTAAGTGAGCAGCACATGGTGCAGGGCTTGCCCTACCAGTGGTTGACCATCGCCATGACGCGGCGCGATCGCATCATTGCACCCGCTGATTTGAGCAACTTGGCATTACCCCCTGGTATTGATACCACAGGCGGCGTGGTGCTCTCTGGGCGTGCGCCCATTTGGCTTTACAGCTACCTGGTGCAGGAACTGCATCCGACCGCTTGGGTTGCCTGTTACGACCCGCGACTGGGTGCGATCGTGGTCTCTACGCACTCTCGGCTAGCAAGCATTGGTCAGGTGTTGCCAGTGTCACTGCCTGGTGCTGCTGCTACGTCTGCCCTGTGCCCCGCGCTGTTAGTGGTGGGACCGCCAGACAGCGGGAAAAGCGTGCTGTCTCATGCCTTATTCCAGGCATTGCTGCCGGATGCCCCGGATGTTTACCTGCAACGGGCGCAGTGGGATGGTGA
The DNA here is from genome assembly GCF_014695795.1 of Phormidium sp. FACHB-592. Taxonomy (NCBI): domain Bacteria; kingdom Bacillati; phylum Cyanobacteriota; class Cyanophyceae; order Oscillatoriales; family Oscillatoriaceae; genus Phormidium; species Phormidium sp. FACHB-592. Next base: position 8,745 of record NZ_JACJOZ010000043.1, on the reverse strand, counting down.
GGGCAACTATATTCTGGAACTGGGAGCGGTCTTTGCTGATGACGATCGCGAAGCGTTGAAGGCGACCAATCGCGGGCAGTTGACCGATCGCTTCTTTGCGTATCACGCCCAGGCGATTTTGCAGTTACGCAGGCAGAAGAGCCTGGTGCTGGTGGATGTGGGCGGCATGGTGCAGCCAGAAAAGCAACCCATCTTGGAAGCCTGTTCTCACTACTTAATTATTAGTTCACAGCCAGATGCGATCGCGCCCTGGCATGAATTTTGTCGCGATCGGGGCAATCTCACGCCGCTGGCTGTGCTGCATAGCAGGCTAGAACCATGTGAAACTATCCATACCAGGGAACCCCATTTAGAGTTGACCTGTGGACCCTGGAGGCAGGAACAGCCCCGAACAATACCAACTGCGTTACTGGAGACGGTGCAAGGACTGATCTGCTTCACCTGACCCTACTCGCCTAACGCCCTTGCTCTGTTAGCCATGTTTCCAAATCAGACAGGTTGGAGAAATCTAGCAATGCTTCGCCCAGTGCTTCTAGCTGGCTGATGGGTAGTGCTTCAATTTGCGATCGCATCGGTTCGGGCAAAGCTCCCACTCGACGGGTAAGCTGGCGCAGGATAATCAAACGCTCTCCGTCTTCCTTCGCTTCTTGATAGAACCGCGTTTGCTGCAAATTCAGTCCTAACATCGCCTCAATCTCCTGTCGGCTAAGGTTTGTGAACCGATAAACCATAATGGTTGTAATCATCTCCATGATGGCACGACTTGGTTCTGGCGGTGATGACTCCTGTACACGCGCCAGTAACGTTTGGGCGGCTTGCATTGCCTGCGGCTCTTGGAGTGTTGTCAAGACCATTAACCCTACGCCAAGTGGCAACTGGTCGATCGCACCGAGTGTATTCAGATACACACGATGTACCCGCTTGCTCGACAGCAAATCTTGATAGGGAAGCGTGCAGCTTTGTTCGGTTGTCTGTGATGGATAGATGATGATGGCTTGCCAATCACTGAAGCGCTCACGGTTGCGGTAGAAGTACAAAAACGATTCGCCGAATAAGCGCTCGTAAAGTTGCTCGTCCTTTTGGAATTGCACCTCACAGAAATACACCACTCCGGGGCTGTCGGACTCTGGTGGCAAGAACACGCCGTCAATTTCAAAGCGAGGTTCTTTGACTGCAACCGAATCAAAGCGATAGCCCTGGGCATTGGCTGGAGGGTAGTCGAGTAGCTCAAACAGCAGTGCGGGAGACTGTTGAAACAACTGATAAAAAATGGAATCTCGTCGCATCGGTTAGCGTCTGGGAAAGCTGAAGCAATTGTACTACTGAAGAGACATGGAAGGGCAGCAGTGGTACGCGATCGCCCCTCATCGACACAGATCGCTGCGCCATTGATCGCAGTAGGAGCAATCCGCTTTGAGATCATTGGCGAACGTTGCAAACAAAAGACCTCCGAGTTTCAAAGAATTCGGAGGTTTGCATCTAGAGCAAGGCTTTCCAACTAATCCGATTTGGGTTCATCGGTAAACCAATATGCACCAAAACTGATGCTTCAAATTGCCAAAATTGAAGTTTCCAACTAATCCGATTTGGGTTCATCGGTAAACTGGTAGTCTGCGGTCAGTGCCAGCACTTCAAGCAGCACACTGTTTCCAACTAATCCGATTTGGGTTCATCGGTAAACCGTATCGGTATTCCCATTAAGCAATTAAAATCATCCGTAAGTTTCCAACTAATCCGATTTGGGTTCATCGGTAAACACGCTTTTCTGAAAAAAGCAATATGCCTTTAGAGGCTGTTTGTTTCCAACTAATCCGATTTGGGTTCATCGGTAAACGTACTGTCAGCATTGCTAACCTTCAGCACAGTTGGCTTTAGGTTTCCAACTAATCCGATTTGGGTTCATCGGTAAACTTATGAGTCTGCACAACGTCAATATCCAATGTTCAAGTTTCCAACTAATCCGATTTGGGTGCATCGGTAAACGATGAGATTGCTGATTTAGATTGGGAACTCTACCTAGCGTTTTCAACTAATCCGATTTGGGTTCATCGGTAAACAAAAGATGGTGCCAACATCCAGCCGCAAGCAATTTGGTGGATGTTTTCAACTAATCCGATTTGGGTTCATCGGTAAACATCTACTGTAACAAAAATCAGACAGGCATTGGGGTCGAGTTTTCAACTAATCCGATTTGGGTTCATCGGTAAACCATCGCCCTGCTTAACATGGGCGGCATCAAAGACTCACTGTTTTCAACTAATCCGATTTGGGTTCATCGGTAAACCATCGAAATATCGTTCCTGAAAAGTATAAAAGCAATCCTGCTAATTGGGTGCGGTTTTCAACTAATCCGATTTGGGTTCATCGGTAAACTTCTCGCTTTACGACATCCTCGCGATCGTGCGCGAAGAGTTTTCAACTAATCCGATTTGGGTTCATCGGTAAACTATTGATGTTCAACCGAATAGAACGGTAGAAGCATTTGAAGTTTCCAACTAATCCGATTTGGGTTCATCGGTAAACAACCTGTTACGGGTTGAAGTGCCTGTAAATCGCCAGAACTGTTTCCAACTAATCCGATTTGGGTTCATCGGTAAACGCGTTAACTCGGTAATGCAGAGTGGGAAGACATCTTGTTTCCAACTAATCCGATTTGGGTTCATCGGTAAACGAAATTAATCCCGTTTTAGGTGTAGCAACCTATAATGAAGAGTTTTCAACTAATCCGATTTGGGTTCATCGGTAAACTCGAACACTTTATGGAGGATCAAGCGAAGTCACTGGTTAAGTTTTCAACTAATCCGATTTGGGTTCATCGGTAAACATTCTTGGTATTCTATGGTTTTTTCAGTACCGTTGAAAATTGTTTTCAACTAATCCGATTTGGGTTCATCGGTAAACCTCGCGCTTTCCGTAAGCACATTGCTTTTAGTAGTTGTTTCCAACTAATCCGATTTGGGTTCATCGGTAAACCAGTAGAATCTACTTCATACGAAGTCAGTGATGGCTATATTGTTTCCAACTAATCCGATTTGGGTTCATCGGTAAACAAATTTATTGGACGCCGCTAATGATGAAAACTACCACTTATGTTTCCAACTAATCCGATTTGGGTTCATCGGTAAACATGCTGGATCTAGCGCTTATGCTATGCCAGGACATCAAGTTTCCAACTAATCCGATTTGGGTTCATCGGTAAACAATTGAAATTATAAAAACCAGCGATGAAGGTTCATTATTAAGTTTCCAACTAATCCGATTTGGGTTCATCGGTAAACAAACAGTTGCAGCAAGACTCAGCCGATCGCGCCATCAACGTTTTCAACTAATCCGATTTGGGTTCATCGGTAAACTCTACATCATGAAAAACGTCTCAAAAGAGGCGCTATTGCGTTTTCAACTAATCCGATTTGGGTTCATCGGTAAACTGGTAAGTTACAGGACAAAGGTTTGTTTATACCAGTACCCCCGGTTTTCAACTAATCCGATTTGGGTTCATCGGTAAACTATTGGTACAAAACAATGGTGGGCTGTAACAGGCTTTCCCGTTTTCAACTAATCCGATTTGGGTTCATCGGTAAACGAAGCGATTTGCTTCACTAGCAGGAAGCTTGGGTTTGCCGGTTTTCAACTAATCCGATTTGGGTTCATCGGTAAACAAGTCTCTACTTGAGCCAGAAAAGAAAGAAGATGCTGTTTTCAACTAATCCGATTTGGGTTCATCGGTAAACGCAGTGCTCTAGTATTCGTATTCTCCCTCATCTGCTCTGTAAGTTTTCAACTAATCCGATTTGGGTTCATCGGTAAACCCTCCACTCCAGAGAGCCATACCTGAAGCCAAGTTCAGGCGACGAAACTCCACAGGGGATGATTAGACTATAACAGAGCTGCTTCTGGCTTGATTTTTGTCTTCAGGGGATCGCCAAAACACCTTCTGGGCAGACAACCCACAGAGGGCAACGGCACAATCGGGGTTCTGGCATTTTAGCGACCTGTGGAGCGAGGGTGAGTTGCTAATAGGAACTGGGGGATTTGCGGAGTGTGGGGTGTGGGGGTGTGGGATGGGTCAAATAATGTAGGTATTGGGCGGTGGTTCAGGGGCAGGGCTACCAATGACCAACACTCTCGAAACAGCATCCGGCGACAACCAATAAAACCGAATGCTGTCTTCCTCTGGTTTGACACGTCGCTGCACCTGCTGAAACAACTGCCGCATCTCATCCAGGCTCAGAAAGCACTCAAACACCGAGTATTGTACCCGACGACCATGCCCTTCGAGAAAATTAGATAGCTTCAGCCGCCGTTTATCATCTGGGATGTCGTAAACAACCACTACCAGCATTAGATCACCCGCCTGAAGGCTTGATACGGTTGATTACCTAAGACTGCCCGTTTGTACCGTTGAATTTGCAACTGTATGGCTCGACGGTACGATACCTGCTGCTGCACGTCGGGGTGAGACAACTGCTCATTTAGCCGCGCATCAAAATGTTTCAAAAAAAGCCGTCTGGCACTGCTTCCTAAATACACTCCGCCTGCTTCATTGGGATAGGTAAAATCAGTCGGGCTAAGAATCTTTTGGTTAACCAGCTTCATCACCAGCGTATCGGCAATGGGCGATCGCCACTCCTCCATGAGATCAAACGCCAGGTACGGCTTAGGGCGTTCCGCACCATGCAGATGCCCCAGGTAGGGGTTCAACCCCTCCACCAACAGCAGACTAAACACATTGTTGAACAAGAGCGTATAGGCGAAACTCAGGAGTGCGTTCATGGGGTCAGTAGGCGGATGAAACACGCGCTCTTGCAAGACAAACCCCGGATGCACAATGAGTTGATTCAGCGCAGTGAAATAGCGGGCGGCTCCTGCCCCTTCATAGCCCCGGATCTGATCGAGGGTTTGCGTGTTTTCAAGCCGACTGACCGCTTCGCGATCTTCATCCAGTTGGTTAATCACTGCTGTAACAGCCGCTAACTGCCGCTTCCGGTTGAGCCGCAAGAGCAACTGTTTCGAGTTCCAGAGCTTGCCCTGCACTAATTCCCGTGCCATGCTGCGTTGAAACTCCGCCTCCTGCCGTCGCTGAAATTGTGCCGTCTCTACCACCAGATCGGCAGCTTCCGCACTCCACAGGTGCCCTTTATACTCGCCCATCTGCGTCAGAAAAATCACCGGAATCGGCTGCTCTAAGCACGTAGAGATGACCGCTGTAGTCAGTTGAATATTGCCAAAGACCAGAATATGCTGCACTTCTCGCAGGGGTACTTCGGTTGCTGCTCCTTTTGGCGGTTGGATGATGAGCCGTTCCTGTTCGCGTTTGAGCGTTGTGCCCTGCTGCATTAAGTAAAGTGTAGACATAGTGGGGTTCCACGGGGCTTCGTTAGAGCAAATGGTGACAGGCTGTGCCTCCCGAACTTTGTACCCCAACACCACAAAGAGTGGTGGCGGAATGGGATGCTGGGCAGTCTTCAACGCCTCTACCATTGCCTGCTGCATTTGGCTTGATGGCAGATCTGGATCGGCATGAACCAGTTGGAGTTCCTTACCTTGAGAAGGCTCTGACAGCGGCAACGGTTTAGCTTTCTTGCTGACAACAATCACATCACCTGCAAAGACGTGCCCTAAAAAGCGAAAGCCTTTGTCAAACGTGGTGATTTGAGTTTTACCGGGGTGTAGCTCTAAGCCCATGCCTGCCAACAGTTGAGACACATCCTGCTTTGCCTGAAGCAGACGCTGCTCCGTCCGTGCCAGAATGACAAAATCATCTGCAAACCGCACGACCCTATGCCCCAACGTCGTCAAAATTTCATCCAGATCGTCTAGATAGATATTCGCCAGGATAGGTGAAACGACTGATCCTTGAGGCACCCCTTTGGTAGGCAAAACAATGCCCTCAGTCGTCAACACACCGACCATCACCCACGCCTGAAGCAATGCCAAAAAGCAGGGTTCGTTCAAGCGTTCCTGAATCTCAGCAAACAACCGGGAATGCTCAATGGCATCGAAAAACTGCACAATATCGGCATCCAAAACCCACTCATAGCCGCGATCGCGCCATTTCCCTACCTGCTGTACTGCCATGAGGTGCGATCGTCCGGGACGATAGGCAAAGCTACAGGGTTCAAACTGGGGTTCCAAGAGGGGATGCAGAATGTTCAGGAGTGCCTGCTGGACGATGCGATCACGGACGGTTGGTACCCGTAGTTCGCGCCAGCCCTCTAACTTCTTGGGAATGAACAACTGGCGCAACGGTAAGGGACGATAAGTATGCTCGGCGACAGCGTTTTGCAGAGCTTTTAGATAGTGATCGACATTTTGGGCAAAATGGGCGATCGTCTCGCTATCAACTCCAGCGCACCCCCGATTGGCTGAGACGTGACTCCAAGCAAGCTGAAAGTTCTCATCAGAGAGAAAGCGCGATACCAAATCACCGCTCATGGGAGGGATAGAGCATCGGGTCGATGTCAATTACTACAGGACTCATCTCCCCCTGACGCAAAGGATTGCCATGCCAGTTTCGTTGGGTATCCATGTACTGCATACGCCGTCCGGGAGGAATACACGCCATCGCGATCGCCACACTCATCATCTTGTTACCCCCCGTGATGTCTGCCAGTAGCATTTCATCCTTATACCCAGACTGCCGAAAGACATTTTCCACAATGCGCCAGAGTTTAGCGTAGTCATACTCCCGCACCGTTAAGTCTGGGCTGCGATGAACGTCAAATTGCTGAGTGCCGTACTGTAAGCGCAGGTACTTTTCTAAAATGGCGGCGGCGACATCGGAACCCTTGACCGTATCGTAGGTTTCAGTGGCAATGCACCAGATATCCCGTAACTTTCCCCCTTGAGCGTGGTAATCCACTGCTCTAATTTGTGGCAGCAGGTTAGAACCGAGCAGGTTGATGGCAGCAAAATCTACCTCTGTTGGCGCTTCGACATGGAGAATGTACTCAATCAAGGGATGGAGCACTGCCGGGTTTTTCAAGCTTGCGATACGAGGATCATAGGAACTGAGCAACAAAAGCAAGCCTCTGGCAGGGTGTGGCGGCTCTTTCGCAATCGAGCAGGAGACGGTTGCGGCAAGCTTTTTGTTGCGCCAGTGGTCAAACGACCACCAAGCGATCGCAAACAATGGCACAAAGACCAGCCCAATAAGATTCCCCGATGACAGTAGCCCCAACATGCCAGAAACGAGGGCAAAGCCCACAAATTCCAGGGGCGATCGGGGCGCGAAAATGCCTTCAAGCTTCAGACGGTGTTTGGGGGTTAGCATCGGGAGAGCCAGAATGATGGAGGTGCAGAACGAATAGGATAGGGTGATGTGCCAGTCTAAATTAAATAAACCTGCAATTTTCTAAGCATCAGGAGAAAATCAGTCAACCTGGAGAAGCGATTTGCATTAGCTGGTTGTGGAAAGTCTAAAGACGGTGTGGGGTGTACTGCCTTAGAGTAACCATCGCTCCATCTTTTTTAACGTGCTGCTAGAAGCCCCCTCTTCTAGTCACTGGTTAAGCTATGTTCAAAGCCGTTTCCTCGCTGAGCGTTCATGATGCCTGACGACGTAAGCTGTTACACCGCGATCACCTTTGCCCCCGTTCAGGGCTTTATTGAGAAGTCTCGTAAGCTGCGCGACCTGTATGGCAGCTCCTTCATCCTTTCCTACCTCGCGCGCGCGCTCTGCGATGCGGCGCATCAACAACTGTACGATCGTCAAACAAACCCTGAGCCTGTTATTTCCCCTGCACTGATCAACTTGACTCAAGGTACGCCCAACCAAATCATTATTCGAGGCAATTTCCCCGAAGCAGTCGCCAGAGCAGTCTTTGAAAAAGCCTGGACAGATGTTGTTGAAGCCTGCCGTGATGAAATTGAGACACGCTTGCCAGACTTTCAGCCCTATCGCTGGCAACGCGCCTGGAATGCCTGGAGCAACCACACCTGGGAATTCTTCTGGGCACAGACTCATAAAAACGATGACGCATTGCCCGATCGCATTGGGGATGTTCGTAGACGCTTAAATGAAAAGAAGCGATCGCGGGGCTGGTCTGGTATCAACTGGGTGGGCGAGAGTTCTACCCTTTCTGGTGCCGATGCGATTGCCTGGTATGGCATGGCAGACAAAGTTGACCCCAAACAATTGCATCTGTCTCAGCAAACTGAGCAAATCAGCGCCTTCTGTCAGGCGTTGAGCCGAGCGTTTAGCGAAGCTATCATTGCCGCCAACGAACGGCTCAGTATTCTCGAATTGATTAAGCGCTTGATCACCCTGGATGCGATCGCAGAGCGGCTTAACCTTCAAGCGAACGATCGTCTCAGTGTTGAAATCCCCCTCAGTTTCAGAGACATTAATCGCCACCGAGCCAGACCGGAAGAACGCCGCTGGACAGGTTGGTTCCAGGGTGATGGCGATCGCATTGGAGAGTATCTCAAGGGATTGGTTGAAACTGGCAAGCCTGAAGCGGCTGCTCTCCACGACTTTAGCCAAGCCATGATTGATTGGGGTGGCAAAACGTTGAGATTCTCTCTGCCAAAGGGTGCCGGACGCATCATCTATGCGGGTGGAGATGACTTTCTCGGTGTGCTTTACCGTAACTATCCTGAACCAGCCTTAGCCGCCAGAGAATGCGTTGAGTGGTTCGATCGCTTTCCCGCACTTTGGCAGGTTCACGGACGAGAAATTACGGTCAGCGTTGGTTTGGTCTGGGCGGCTCCTGGAGTACCGCAGCGCGATGTCTTGCAGCACTG
>NZ_JACJOZ010000042.1:0-38477 GCF_014695795.1 Phormidium sp. FACHB-592 | reverse complement strand
CTGAGCCAGCCCCTTATTTGAACGGGTCTGTGGCAGTCAGTGGTAACACTATTTTAGTGGGCGGCACCAAAAACGAGCCAGCGGGCGCTGTTGCCGTCTTTTTTGAGCGTCAGCCCCCAGCGGGCACTTGGGCTTACAAGGGAGAGTTCGTGTTTCCCATGCCGCAGAAGCTCCTTGGTCGCAGAATCTCTGGTGGCACCGGATCGGTTGCGCTGGATGGGAACACCCTGCTCTTGGGTGTGGTGCTCAGTGCGCCCGGTTTTATCGGCTCTGCTTACATTGCCAAACGCCCGACTGCCAGCAGTGATTGGCAACGAACGGCTAAACTAGCACCCCGCTATGTGCAGCGTCCGGGCGGACTGCTCGGCTTGATGCTGGATTATGGGTTTGGTCGTAGGGTCGCCATCAAGGGCGATTACGCGGTCGTTGCTGCTGTTGGTCAACAAGCTAATTTCTTTGCCCGGAATAGCGAAGGGGAAGTGTTTCTGTTTCATCGTCAACCACACTCCGAGTACTGGTCGCAACTCGCCAAGCTAGTACCACGAGCGGACAGAAAGGAATTCCTGCCCCCGGTCAGCCTCTCCGATCGTTATGTTGTCGTCGGCGACCCAAGAGCAGTGAATGCTCAGGGAGAACGGACGGGTGCTGTCCACCTTTTTGCGCTACCAACGGCAGCACCCTAAAGAGCGGTGGCTGTCTGCTACTCCCAACTTGACACTCTTAGACATCAACGAAGTAAGCCGCCTTTAAGTCGAGGTTTGTCACGCCCTCTACCACTCCAATCAGGCTGTGGTTAACACATTCGGCATGAGAATCGACAAAAGCTCCGACACGACTGCCTGCGGACGCTCGAAGCAATCTTGCGCCGTAAAGCGGACTGTGGGTTAGCAACAACAGTCAAACGCTGTCGTCCCGCCAACCGCACGCACAGTCCCAGTACACTCGTGGTGACTCAGTTTGGGGCAACGTTACTTCACAACTCGGACAGCGTCCTGTAAACATGGGGTGCCAGTCTAGCAGGGCAAGCTTCTGTTCCCTGCTCCAGCGTTGTTCTGGTGTGATCACCAACTCATCCCCGTAGTAGCTAGCACCATCGGGTTCCCATAAGCCTTTACCGCCATCAGCAACCCATTCCAGTGCCATGAACGCACGCTGCTGATCAGCCGCAGCGGCATCTTCTCGAAAGTCAGGGCAGCGATCGCTCTGCACACCAGCAGGATGCACACTGCAACAAAGGTAAGGACTACCCGGATTGAACTAACAGCGCTCGCATTCCGGCAACCTTTGGAAGAGTGGAGTCTCAGGCATCGTCCTTGACTTCAAGCTGATAAATTTGCATTGATGTATGTTCTGGCATTAACCGCCAGTAGTACCCGGAGGGAGGTGCAGGCATCCGGTCACCGCAACGATAGCCCAAGACAGGTTCCTTCCGACGATAGCAATGCTGAAGTGCTCGATTCTGTGCTGGCTCTACTTTCGTATGTAGCCAGTACAGGTGCGACCGTCCATAGTAGCCAGCGTTGATCAGACTGGCGAAGAGCCACTCCATTACTGCTTGGATCGTCTCTGCTGAAACGCCGCTCTCAGGCTGTCCCATACTGTTGATTGTTGGATACGTCGGAGTCGGTGCCGGTAGCAGCGTCAGCAGTTGGGTTTGCAGGCGATCGCGCAGATGGTGCAGCAGGCTGGTCATGGCTCTCTCTGGGAGTACATCAACAAGCTCAGGATACCCATGCCGCCACTACCGCTGACCGCTCCATGCACCGAAGCATACATGTTGCTTTCCTACACGCCCTCAGACCTCGGCACCACGGTCTATCAGTACAGCTAGGTGCTGGCAAACATCAACGATGGTAACCTAGTGCTTGGCGCACTGGCTGCTGGAAACTACCTGTCCGTGATTCTGACCTTCGCCGCTCCGGTCTACCTGAACCGGTTTCGTTACAAAGGTGGCCAGTCTAACGGAAGTTACAGCACCCCTTGTGGTTTCAACCTCTTCCGGGGCGTTACCACTGACACATATTGATCCGGTGTTGATGACATTACGACCGGGGGAACGGCGAACTGCTGCCCGATTGTTCAAGGCGTTGGTAGAGAGGCGAGGGGGAAGAGTGAAGGCGTTAGCGGTTGGAGGGGAGGAAGGGACTGGTGTAGGTGCCCCTGATGGCTTGCTCAAGGATGCCACCCTGGAGCGGATTCCGCGCCCGCTCCTGAAGCGCCTGTCCGCGTCGCCAGAGGATGGTGCAGACTACTGCCAAAACCAGTGCTATCAGGGCAGTTTGTAGCCATAGGGGGAGGGGAAGGTGGGTGAAGGGTGATGCCCACTGCAACAGACGGTAGAGGGCGACTGAGCTAAACCCCACCACAATAGGGAAGCTACAGAACCAGGGAAACGATAGCAGCGCAACCCACCGGAGCCACCGCTGCTCTGGGTGAAATTTGAGACTATACCAGGCTCCCAAGCCAGCGCCAGCGACAAGGCCAGCGACAGCGACAGGGCCAACGGCAGCGACAAGACCAGCGACAGCGACAGCGACAGCGACAACGACAGCGACAGGGCCAGCGACAGCGACAACGACAGCGACAGCGTCAAGGCCAGCGGCAGCGCCAAGGCTAGCGGTAGCGGCAGCGAGAGCGCCAGCGGCAGCGGCAGCAGCAGCGAGAGCGGCAGCGACAGCGACAGCGACAGGACCAGCGCCAGCGTCAACGCCAGCGTCAATGCCAACGAGAGCGCCAAGGCTAGCAGCAGCGAGAGCGAGAGCGACAGCGACAGCGACAGCGACAGCGCCACTGTGCTCTGTGAGAATTTCGTACATCCTTTCAATGCCGACCCAGGCTAGGGATTTCCGAAATGACTGGCTCAACTCCTGACCGCCGGTGAAGGGACCCAAAATGCCTAACTTGAGGAAGGTGTCTGGTTCCAGGGGGGCTTCAATGCCCTTCCAGAGAACCAACCAGAAGAGAACCACCACCGCGATTGCAGGAGCGCCTAAGCATAAAATTGCGGGTTGGTCTGCTGCTATAAAGCTGACTCCGAACATTGCTGCAAGGGAGAGGGCAGCGGCAAGCAGGAGGATAGAGCGGTAGTGACAGCTGGTTCTAAACTCATACTGGATGGGGCGAAACAGGTTTCGCCAATCATTGATCTGTGGTCGGCGATAGAGAACGAGGCGATGAAGTAAATCTATTTTAACTTGGGGAGGTAACTGAACCAGAAGCCTCTGCCAGTGGGAATGGGAAGGGGAAGGTTCATCTCTAAACAGTAGATTAAACAACCGTAGATTGACTGTGGTTGTCATCGCTTGTTCAATCTCAGGCGTAATTTTTTGTTGCTTTGACAGGCTATCTGCTTCCGCAGTCCAGTGATCTGGCAACTCGACCTGCTCAAATAAATGAATGGAACAGAGGGGAATCACCAGACGCGGATCGAGTCGTAGAAGTTTTTCCGGCATTGTTTCCAAAGGAGCTTGAACCAGCAGGTGGGCAACTCGACCGGCAATTACTGGCAAGGCGGAGGTGGCAGGCTCCCCAAAGGGTTGCCAAATCCAATTCAAACAAGGGGCTTGTCGTTGATGGTCACTCAGACGGCATTGGCGCAGGCCATCCTCAATCTCCGACTCAGGCAATAAAGTGGCCAGATTCCAAGCTGCCCATCCTGCCAGCTTTAAGTCGTTATGCCAGAGAACCTGAACCAGCGCTAAAGCTGCGTCTGGGGTGCCGATTGCTTGCAAATCGTTCAGGACATCCTGCTGAAAGTTGTTGAACGCCCTGGTCGCAGGCGAGGCAGTCTGAATCAGTTGTGCCAGCAGCGGCACTGCCAGATCACCCAGTCGTATGAGTGGTGGCCGCATGACGGCTGGACTGATGGTGTAGTAATTGACCAGGACTTGAGCGGCGGCTGGCAAATTGGTAAGGGACAGGGCTGTTGCTGCTGCCTGACGGACAGGCTCTGGACTGCTTGCCAGCGACTCCTGCAAAAACTGAAATACCGCTTTGCCTCTGGGTCGAAGATCGGCGGCAACGGCTCCAAACGCCCTGGCGATCGCATCATCTGCTCCGGCATCGCTCAGCCTTGGTTTGAACTGGTCAATGATGCTGTCTGCCAGTGCCGGATCGACCTTTTGGGCATCTGCTAGAGCCTCAAAGGCAATGATTGGGGCTGCTGCCAAAATTTGGCGCAGCACCGCCGTGCAGTCATCCGACAAGCCACACCAGAGTTTGACCGGTTCCAGCCAAGTGGCTGGGTCTGCCTGAAACCGTTGCACCAGATCGTCTGGATGATGGAGCAACTGTGCTGCCGCAAAAAACTCCTGCAAGGTGAGATGGGCAAACTGGTACTTCTCACCGCCATCAACGGGCATGAATAATCCGCTCCGTTCCACAATCTCCCGCAGCAGGGGTTCTGTATCCTTATCTGGGTCGCGGTTCAACTCTGGCAGAATTGCTTTGATTTGTGCCCACACCGTACGAACGTCGATGCTGCGCTTGTCCTGCTGCTGCTGAGCTGCACTATTCTGGCTGTGAAGCGCCAACTGTTGTAGCACTAGGCGCTTGGTCATGCCTTTGTAGACATTGGGGGTGCCATGCTTTGCGTGATCCCAGGTTTCCAGCAGGATTTCGGTGGATGCCCGGTAAAACTCGGCGCGGGAGTGGGGCAGGACAAAAGGGGTGTCGGTGTAGAGGTAAGCAATGATGGTGAGCAGCAGCGGGTTACGGGCAAGCTCCATAATTCGGGGTCTGTCTCGCAAGGTACGCAGCAGTTGCTCGATCGACTTTTCCGGCGGCATGAATGACTTCCAGCACTCCAGAAAGCGGCGGATCTGCTGGTCGCTAAAGTCTACTACCTCCAGCGTTTGGGTTACCTTGTCGGCAAACTCGCCCTGGTACACCTGGGAGCGGCAGGTGATGATGACCCGACAGTTTTCGTATGTATCCAAAAAGTCTCGCAGTCCTTTGACTACCTGGGGACGGTCACTGCTGTTGACCTCATCCAGTCCATCCAATAGCAGCATCAGTGGTCCCTGCAATGCCTGAGTGACAAACCGGTTCGCTTTGGGAAAATCATCCCGTGCCAGTGCCTCGACCAGATGTTGTTCAATCTTCTTGGATAGGTCACTCAGCCGATGCAGCTCCAGCAAAATCGCCACGGGTTGCCCCGGAATGAGTAACCGACCTTCGGCATAGCTAAGAGCCAGGTGCTTCAGCAACATTGACTTGCCTGAACCGGGTTGTCCCGTCACCATCAAACGTGGCGCTTGAGCCATTGCCTGATAGGCATCGACCTGTTCTGTGTTGTGGGTACCCTTTACCTTGAGTGGCACATAGACCTGTGCCATTTGCAGGGGGCGATTGGGGCGAAAGGGAATGTGCAGTTCATGGTATTTCTTTGCTACTGCTGCTCGATATCGCCGTAGGGCAATCCCCCGGAAGAGCGGGATTCCGGCGAAGCGGGCATAGATCCAGTTGCCAATCTTGGTGGATAGGGCTGTCAGCCATTGTTTAATGGTGTCGTTCAGCAATCCGCCCAGAATGGCAGCAAGCGCTAGAAGAGGAAGAGCGAACCCGTTTTCAAAGAGCTTCTGGAACGCCTTGAGAGGATCTTTTTTATTGGTTTCACTCCGTTGGGTGTATTCCGTGTCGTAGGTTTTGCCAATCGCCAGTTTTACTCTGGATGGCGCAGTTTTCCAGTCGGGATGCAGCTCCTTGAATTGATCAATGGCATAGGGCGTTCTGCGGAGGATTTCGGCTTCAACATCATCCTGCGCGAGTTGGCGAATCTCCTGACAGAGCGGCTGGGGAACCTGACAACCATCTGTAGCGGATGGTGAGGGCGTTTGAGAAGGGAGGGGTGTTGCGTGGAGCAGCAGCAATGCGGTGAGGACTAGGGCAAACAGGCTGAAGGGCAGTTTACGCTTGAGCTGCTTGAGAGAGAATGGAGGGGCTTTTTTTCTAGCTACCATGCCTTTGATTGGGGACGAGGGATCGAGGCTCAGTGCTTCATCTGCGTCAATTGTTTGATAACCATCCTGAAGACAAACCCAATTATTTCGTCATCATGGCTTATAAAAAATTTGATTACAAGGTTGCTGACAAATGATCAACAATTCTCAGTAGCTGGGCTGCGATTACCGTCTCCCTCCCGCCACAGTCAATGGAGTAAACTGAAAGCCCGACTACCGTGGGTTGGGTCTTCCAGTTTATCGGGCACGGGTTTGAGGGTAAGCCGCCCAAATGCTTGAGCGACTGGCGCTTTCTATTCGTGGGCTTAAGGTGGTGGCAGCACGTGCGCGGACCCGTTGCGTTTGAGGGTGAGCGCATAGGACGTTCCGGTAAAGGGGGAGTGATGCTGCTTGTGCTGCCTCAGTGCCGTCTCTAGACTCTTGCTGTGCCGTTGTGCCGCTGTCCTGTCTCTCGCCCTCAGCCTTTCCCCACTAGCCTTCATACCCTCCCTGCCCAAATAACTGCGCTCTCAGTCTTTGTACCGTTGCCTGCCACTGTGCTTGCTCTAAACGAAAGGTGCTGTTGTATGGGTCTCTCTGACACTTCACGCCCGCTAAGTGTAAAGCTGCTTCTGCCTGTGCTAGGGCTGCTAATTGTTGCTGCTTGGTCGGTTGGGGCATAGTAAGTCACCTTCGGTCTGCACCAAAGCTATGCAGTCTAACCGATTAGTGTGATAACTGTGTGGAGCGGTCTCTCCCCTCACCCTGGTGACAGTACGACAGCGCGGTTATACTGGACTGCCAACGCCCACAATAAAGCCCCTGCTTTGACACAGAGGCGTGGTGCGTAAACAGCTTTTGTGCCTTGATCGTAGCTGAAACCTGTGCTTCCTGGCTCTGGAACTGCGGATGTTTCGTCTGGACTCAGGGAGCGGGAAGCCTGTCTGCTGCAAGTGGGATGCATTGATGATGCCTAGCGTAAGCTTCCCATTACTTGGTGGAAGGACAGCAAAATGGTGTGCATTGTCTACAAACCGATGAAACGGAGGGATTAAAAGACCCGAAAAGCTGGGTGCAGGTCGTTAACTCTGTTGGTGGGGGAGCGAGGGACGCCTGCTAACGACAGGGCGATTGCCACTTACTGCATCAGTTTAATCAAACAGCCTGAGATTCTTACAGCAAAATTAATCAGCAAGAGTTTCAACCGTTAGCGGCATGGCAGAATTGATGATGGATACACAAACGTCGAAAAATCGGGACTGGAGCATAAATTTGGGGCTAGTTGGATGATCATTGTTGTCCTGAGTTTTAAGGGTGGAGTGTCCAAAACAATTACGGCAATTCACGTCGCGGAGTCATTAAGTCACCATAAAGGTCGAAAAGTAGTGTTAGGTGACGGTGATGCTATCCGCACTGCCCTGAATTGGTATAAGCGGGGGCTTGCCTCTGATCACAAAGTTGGCTTCACTGTCTTCGACGGTGATGAGCAGCCGCCTGCTGGTTTTACTGATTTGGTAATCGACACACCAGGGAACCCGGACGAAGAAGAACTAGCTCAGCTTACCGATTTCGCCGATTTTTTGATTATTCCTACCTCCTGTTCACCCGCCGCGATTGAGGCAACGATTCAAACCTTGACTCAGTTCAAGGAACTCAACTCTGATCGCTACCGTGTGCTATTGTCTCTGGTGCCACCTCGCCCTTCACGCAGAGGTGAACGCGTACAGCAAGCGTTGGTTGAGGCGAATATCCCTACCTTTACTCAAACCATTCAACGCCGTGACTGCTATCTCGATGCCGAATTGACGGGCTGTACTGTCGCCATGCTGCCTGGTAAAGCTGCGGTGGGCGCTGCGGTCGAGTGGAAAGCGGTGGGCGCTGAATTGTGGAAGCTTACAAAATCACGCAGATAGCTATGAGCCTTAATAACCTGATCCAAACTGCTCAGAGTAATACCAAGCGCGTTGGTGTTGCGTCTGGTAATAATGCTGTAATGCCTTTAGAGGCGATTAAACCGCGAGAAGCTGATACACGACCGCTCAATCCTGCACACGTTGAGGCTTTAGCTGAGTCGATCGCAGCTTTAGGGCTGATTGAGCCGCTGGCAGTAGACAAGCAAGGTCGGTTGCTGGCAGGTGGACATCGATTAGCCGCAATCGTGCAATTGAAGGAGGCTGACTTAGACACCTTCAAGCAGCACTTTACGGCTGGCGTACCTGTGCGAGTCATGGAGTTCGACGCAGAAGCGGAACCAGCTCGCGCTTTAGAAATTGAGATTGCCGAAAACGAGCAGCGACGTGACTATACCCCTTCTGAAGTCAGAGCTATCGCAGAACGACTGAGACAGGCTGGCTATAAAGACGGCAAAGGTAGACCGAAGGCAGGCGAGAAAGCGCTTGCTCCTGCGCTCCAAACAATCATTGGCAAAAGTCGCCGCACGGTAATGAGCTACCTTGCGGGAGACGAGCCACCGAAAAATGTGCAGAGTTGCACATTTATTAAAAAGGCAATGAAGGAGTTGGAGCAGTGGGAGGCGACTGCCCCAGATGCACCAGCGGCACAAAAGCTGCTTGAACAGCTACCAAAATTTAAGCAACTGTTACAGGATGCGATTGATGAGTCGGTCAAGGCTAACTAAAGGCTGAAGTGGTGCTTCCTGCTTTTCCGATGTTACCCGCTTCAACAGCACGCCGTATCGTAGCCGCGAACATCCGACTTATGTAGAGGTCGTAGTGTTGATTCAGGTTGCCACCACGTGGGGACATTATGGTTTGCGTGATCGCACCGTTGACCTAGATAAGGGCGGTGCCTGGAAAAAGCTGCTTGCCAAAAAGCCTAAAAACAAATCACATCTCATGCAAACATCAATCAAGCACACAGGATGTGGATTACTAATGACACCTATCCTTCGTCAGTTAACGAAGGATAATACACTACTCTATCCGTCTTGCCATTTGTGGCTTTTGAAGGGGTAAACTTCCGCCACAACTGCATCAGCGTACTGCTTCATCAGGCTCCCACTCCTCGTAGGAGTCTTGGCACTCCTCTGACTTCATTGTGGCTACGAAGAAAGGAGACTGACCTTTCGTGTAAAGGCATTGAGCCAAGAGCGTTAGTATCTGTCGTGCTTGCTCAATAAGTGAAGCAGGAAAATGGTGCGTCTGTAAGATGATTTCCCCAGCGTCAGAAATGACGAAAATAAAGTCGCCAGCGATGACTTCAAAGGGGAAGTAGCTACCTGTAACAACCCATCCTTCTTGAGCCTGAACGCGCTCTAGATCCAAGTGACATTGCTCGCTCTCGATCGGTACGGCAACCAAGCCTTCAGTTTCGTAGTCCATCAAAACCAGAATGTCGAACGGTACCTCAGTGCCTTCAGTCACCCTTTGTTCCTCAGGCAAAGGATGCTCTCTGTTTGCCGCCATCAAGTTCGCCTGTAATGCTTCTAGACAAAGCGCTGGCTGCTTCAGCGTTTCGCGCACTTGTCGCCAGTTCCAGTCAGGGCAACCGTCCTGCTGCCAAGCCAAATGGCGATACAACAACCGCTCTACCTGATCAAGCGCCTGGTCTAGCAATGTACCTTGATTGCGATAGCCTGCCCGTGCATGAAACCGAACCGTTTTCTTCATCTCTTCCAAGACGAGTGACGTAAGACAATCATCAAGCAGACTGCCTGCCACAGCCGTTTCCTGCTCTGCATTGGCTCTTGCCAGCGCTGTTACTGCTTCTAGCAGAAAGTCTCGCTGCGATTGCACCGGAAACAGCTTGGTCATAAAGTGACCTCAGTGAGCAGCGCATGGAACCGATCAATTCGGTGGACTACGATGCCGATGAGCAGCCCCACCATACTTACTGACGGTTCCAAATCTTGTGCCGCAGCGGTATAAGCGGCGAGTCGAAACACCTCTTCGGCAAGTGTCTGTTTCATCGCCCCGACAGACCGCATACAAGTCGCTTTCACCTCAGTCAGATAAAGCTTGCTATTCACAATTTGTCTGCCTGTGGGTGCCCCTAGCCCAACTAAATCAGGGTAGTCATGAATGGGTCGACTAAGAATACGAGCGTGCAGCAGTTGTTGCAGTAGCAAGGCAGCGGTGCCTTCCCCAACGGCAGCTAGAGCGCTCTTGTTGATCGTATGCCTACTTGCCTTGCTACTGGCATGGCTTACCTGATGGCTGAAGTAGTAGAGCGGTGCGTACCCAGGTTCTGAGTAAAACGGACGCTTGCGAGAGAGAAAAAACTCAACTTCCTGGAGTGCATTGCGAACAAGCTGCTCTGAGTACCGGGTGATGAGGAAATTCAGACTAGCTGTTTGCACCTGGAGCAAACCGGCATCAGTGTAGAGGGACGGCTGTAGTGCGATCGCGTGCTCAAACTGCTTGCGGAGGAAGTCTCGGCTAGTTGCACCTTTGGCAAGAGCAGCCGTGTTACCATCTAGGACAATTTTTCTGCGCTCTAACGTAATTTCAATGGGCATAGCATCAAGTCTTTCACTGCTTCTCACCGTATGTCGCAGCAGTGAAAGAAAGCAATTAACTTCCCTCACGGTGATGGATCTTGGTTTTGCCGACGTGATGGGGGTTGACAATACACGCGCCGCCACCGTTTGGGCAATGACTCGAAATGTTCCCACAGGAAATCAATCTGTGCCAACCGTTGTTGATAGAGTAATTCTGGTGGTCGAAAGTTTTTCCCTGTGGCGAACCAGCGTTCCACTGTAACCCGACTACAGAGGCAGATCCTTGCCATCATTTCTTGTGAAACCAGCCATTTGCGATAGAAGTCCTGCGGAGAGAGGACAAGAGTCTGCTGGCACCGGAGGTAAGCTGCCAGAATCTCGTTTTCGCGTGCTCCAAGGGCGCGTGGCTGCCTGGCTGTCATGGCATTTCCGTCTCCGCTAGCGCTTGCGCCGATGCAGTAGTCTCTGCCTGAGCGTTCGCTGGCACTACGTCGTCTTCCCAGGCAGTCTCTATGCTTAACCAGGCTTTACTGGGAGAGCACGAGTCTAGATAGATTTGATAGCGCCACTGCCAGCCCTGTCGATGATGAGCGGGGACATACTCCATGCCTATAATGACACCGCATTCATGGCTTGAGATTCCCTGGTACAGCACATGATCGCCGATAAAGTGCAGGGGCAGCGGCATTGTTTTCGGCAAATTGTCTGGCAGCGTAATTTCGACAGTCATTCCAACAGCATCAGCGTTGGAAGACAGGAGAGTACCAAACCGTTGCTCTGCAAGCCGCCTGAGATGCTCAGCCACTGCCTGCGGCTTTTCCTGATCGTCTGCTGTACCCTTCATAGGCTTCCTATCCATTACGTCATGTTTATCAAAGGGCTTCCCAGCTAAGCTCGTCGGCAAGGCAATGCTGTTGCTGACGGTTTGTTGCTTGTTTGGATGCTATCATGAGTTCACGAACTCTGAAACTCAGATATTCGTGAACTTAAGCTGAGCTTGAAAGCAGGAGAGATACTAAGGAGTGAAATCATGAGCGAAGGATTAGAATCAATGGCGGGGGGTAAGCGAGATGACCCTAAGTACGCGCAGGTCAGCGGTTTCATTCCGAAGGAGCTAGCGTTACAGTTCAAAGCCACCTGCATGTTGCAAGAAACAACGCTATCTGAGGCGTTAGAAAATGCGGTGCGCCTATGGTTGGCACAGATCCAAGCAGCGACTCCAGAAGAGTCGTAGGACACTCGCTCGCTAACGTAGTCGGTTCCCCTTGCCAAGAAGGTACGCTTAAAATAGCAGTCAACCTTGCTGGCATGTTGATCAAGAACGCAGCAGCCTTAACACGGGTCAGTGAGGCTCTGCAAGCTGTTGACGATTCTTCTTTAAGGACGCTGTGCGAACGCAGCAAGTGAGGCGCATGATGACTACGGCAACGGCAACCCCCATAACCGAGCAGCGTGTTGTCCTGTCAGGACGCTCATGGGAACAGTTCAAGCTGATTCAACAGGGGCTTGAAGACTCCCCAGGCACTCGCCTGTTCTATTACGACGGTACGATCGAGATTCTGATGCCGGGACGTGACCATGAAGTGTTCAAAGGCATCATTGCCTTACTGTTAGGCATCTATTTTGAAGAACACGGTATTGAGTTTGAACCCACTGGCTCGATGACGCAGGAACGCGAAGGCACAGCATCAGCTCAAGCAGATGAGTCCTACTGCATTGGCACATCCAAGCCCGTTCCAGACCTGTCGATTGAAGTCATTTTCACCAGTGGCGGACCCAGCAAATTGCAGCGCTATCAAGCATTGGGCGTACCGGAGGTATGGTTCTGGCAGGATGGCGTGTTTACGCTGTATCGTTTGCGTGAAAACGGCTATGAGCGGCTTAACCGCAGTGAGATTCCTGAATTGGCAGGGCTTGACGTTGAGTTGCTGACCCGTTGTGTGTTGATGGGTGAGACTTCCAGGCTAGAGGCAATGCGCGAGTTCCGTAAGGGAATTTAGGGAAGCTAAACCTCTGCCAGACAGACGGTAAGCTGAGAGACAAAGCGATGATAGCTTTCCCGTAGCTTTTGGCTTGCTTAGATAGTGAACAGTTTTCCCAAACCAAGAATCAGCCTAACGGTTCGGGTCAGCAGTTGCCAATATCTTTGCATCCAACCCAAGCGGTTTCGGTCAATCCTCTGCACCAGAATTGTTAGGTTGCTGGCACTGTGGATCAACTGCTCGCATTTGTAGTAAGCAGTAATTGTTCTGCCATATCAATGATGTCTAGCAAACGGACGTAGATATATTTAAGAAAAATTATCATTTCACTTATTTCTAAATTTTTCTGATTAGTTGTTAAGCTTACAGGAATAGCATGAAGTAACTTGCTCGTGTAGGAATAGATAAAGTTATATTCATCCTCTATATCAACAAGCTTTGCTTGTTCTTTCCAGTTCCATCGTTTAGGAATGGACAGGTGTATACTGACTGCAACAGTATGTTTAAATTGATTAAGCTCAACCTCTAGTTCAGTAATAGATTGGTCAATATCTGGTAATATTTTTGTCTCAACCAAAAGAGCTTGAAAGCCATAACCGTTAATCTGTGCCTGCTCACCATAGATACTAAATTTTCGTGAAGCTTTGTCATCAATTTCTTTTTCAACACTTTTGCCAAGCTGCAATAGTGACTCTTGGCGTGACTCTGAATCAGATAGTACTGTAGCCTCATGAATTCGCCTCTCAATGAGATGCTTCTCCTCAACATCGGTTTCTCGAAGAAAATCAACTTCACGAGTAATGTGTTTACGAAGATCCGTAAAATATTTTGATTTTGTCACTATTAACTCGTGATAGTACACAAAACCGTATTCTTCATCTTTTTGAACCAACTTTAACCAAACTGTTAGCTCAAACAGATAACGAGTAACAGCTAAAAGCCCCATTGATTCAATGTAATTAAAATTTTGCTCAAGAAAAAGCTGAATCCGGATAAGCGAATCTCTGTAGATTATCAGCTTCCAGTACGTACTGGATTGTTTGTTGAAACTCGATGGTTGCTTCGTATGAGAATCTTGAATGATCTCTCCCAACTTATTGTGAAGCTGCTCAATTTGCGGGTGCAATTCTCTGATTTTTGTTATAGCAGCTTCAATTGACTGAGTGGCATTGTATTCCGACACGCTCATCTTCTTTCAACTTCCTTCTTACTTCAACTTCGCAGCCTACGTTGATACTAGAAAATAGCTGGAAAAATACCGCCTCAACTAGTAACCTAAAGCAACCTAACAATTAATAGGCTAAAAGCTTCCGCCTAAGATTCCATAGCAGGTAGTTATGCAGAATCTTTTTGCATAACACCCCAAATCTACTGCTCATGCCGAATCTTTCCGCATAATACGCTGCTGGAGGTGGATAGTCCGGACCTTTCCGCATCTTTTCAAATTTCTTACGGAGATGGGCAGATGTATTATTCAGCACACAATATATTGTCCTCGTCCCACTTCCAGGTAGCAGCGTCTTCAAAAAGGTAGGCATGGGATTCGTAGCCCACTCGACTGCATCGCTCCCAGCACGATCGCCTGCTTTGTCTTGCAATACCAACTTTTGAATGAAAGTTGGTAAAATGACGCAGTACTCTAAAGTAGTGACGCACTTTGACCGCTGCTTGGATGATACCCTCCAACTATCGAAAGTTGGTAAAACCGTTGGAGACTGACCAGCAGGCAAGTATCACCATTCTCAAATCGTGTCTCAATACCTGCCTCTAAGACTCGCATTCACCTAACCGAACACGCTGTGACCGACTCGCTTTTTCCCAACCTTGTAGGTTACGACGCATTCTTGAGTGCGCTGAAGACGCGCATTCGTACCGCTCAAGTGCGAGCATCGCTTGCCGTCAACCAGGAATTGATCCTGCTCTACTGGCAGATCGGGCGAGAGATTCTGCAACGACAAAAAGAGGAAGGGTGGGGGGCGAAGGTGATCGATCGCTTGGCTCAAGACCTGAAGCGGGAGTTCCCTGAAATGAAGGGCTTATCCCGCTCCAACCTCAAGTACATGCGGACTTTTGCGGACGCTTATCCCGCTGGCGAAATTGGTCAGCAGCTTGCTGTCCAAATACCCTGGTTTCACAACTGCGTGATTCTGGAGAAGGTTAAAGACCCGCAGACGCGGCTTTGGTACATTCAAAAAACGATTGCCAACGGCTGGAGTCGCAATATCTTAGTCATGCAGATTGAGAGTCGGCTGCACGAGCGTCAAGGTGGAGCGATCACTAACTTTGAGCGCACCCTGCCCCCAGCACAATCGGATTTAGCGCACCAACTCATCAAAGACCCGTATGCGCTGGACTTCCTGACGCTAGGTGAAGAGGCGCAGGAGCGTGACTTGGAGCGGGGGTTAGTCGAGCATATCCGCGACTTTCTGATGGAACTGGGCACAGGCTTTGCCTTTGTGGGTAGCCAGCATCCCCTAGAAGTCAGTGGCAAAGAGTACCGCATCGACCTGCTTTTCTATCACATCCCACTGCACCGTTACGTAGTGATTGACCTGAAAATGGGTGAATTCGAGCCGCAGCACTCAGGGCAGATGGGTTTCTATGTGGCGGCAGTAGATAACTTGTTACGCACTGAACGGGATGATCCAACGATCGGCATCATCCTGTGCAAGTCCAAAGACCGCACGCTCGTTGAATATGCGCTGCAAGGTAGTCACTTACCCATTGGTGTCTCGTCCTATCAACTCCAGTCCCAACTACCGCCCGCCTTGGAAAGCAGTCTGCCTTCAGTGGCGCAATTGGAAATCGTGCTTAATACCGCAGCGGCATCAATCGAGGCAACGTTAGACGAGACAGTACAAAGCGAGTCTGATGAGGCACTACCCTCATGAAAACAACTCAGGACATGCAAAAGACAGTATCCAGAAAGTCGCCTAACGCACGCAAATACACAGAAGTGCGATCGCGCGAACACCTGCTGACGGAAGAGGTAGAAGCCATGCGCGAGGCAATTAAGAAGAATGGTGGTCGCCATGCCCATCGGGATAGCACCCTCATCCTGGTGATCTATCGGCACGGGCTACGGGTGGAAGAAGCCGCTAATTTGAAGTGGGAGCAGGTTGATTTCGCATCAGGCAACATCCATGTGCGGCGGATCAAGCGTGGCACACCTTCCACTCAACCGTTGGGTGGTGATGAAACGCGAGCGCTACGAAAGCTCCAGCGAGAGTACCCGACTTCGCCCTTCGTCTTTCAGTCCAGCCGCAAAGGACCACTAGCAAACGACACGATCGCGGGCATCGTGGAGCAAGCCGGAAAACTGGCAGCGTTACCGTTTCCAACACATCCACATATGTTGCGGCATGGCACGGGGTACTACCTGGCAAATAAAGGTGTAGATACGCGCACGATCCAAGCCTATTTAGGACATTGCAACATTCAGCACACGGTGCGGTATACAGAGCTTGCACCCGGTCGTTTTAAGGGCTTGTGGGACGATTAGCACTGTGCGTGGCACAGCTCGACCACGGGTTACAGCCCTAACTTGGGATTGCCTCATGAGTAGACGTGACGTTCCTGTAGTTTTTGGGGTGTAACCATCACTAGAGCTGAAGCATACGAACTCATAGCAGTTGCTTAATGCTTAACAGAACTTTACAAACATTTGGTGATCGATCAAATAAAAAAGCTGGTATCGTGTGACCTAGCACTAATAGTAGTTGACTATATGCAGCGTACGGCTGAGACAACACTTGGACAGCGGATGAGACAACGGCGAGAGTCAAAGGGGCTAACTCGACGAAAGATCGCCGTTGCCTGTGACGTAACAGAAGGAACTGTTGTCAATTGGGAAATCGACAAGCATGTGCCAAAGCTGACACCAACTCAACTCAACACATTGCTTACCCTTCTAGGCTGGAGCCTGTCGGATATGATCGAACCCGCCAATTGAAGTTGTTGGCTTCAAGGTGCAATCAACCAAATGCACAATTTACTGCTAGGAGGTAAGTTATCGAATTTGTTCCAAAGCAAACCAACGACTCAATCCACTTAGTGAAATAGTCTGTATAATTATTTTGTTCTGCGCCAAAACCCTCACTGTCGCCAAACAGAAAGGGATTAAAGCGCTATTTGGTTGTGGATTCAGAGTAAGTTACTTAACTTAATTTGTGCCGGTCAGCGCATTCAGTTAAGGAATCAACGTTTCTTGCTTACCTGCGTATTCTCTCCTTTTAGGATACACGGAAGCACCAAACGCTGCAATATCTTGGTGACTTTTTTCCAAGTTTTTACTCTGCACCACTCCAATCCAGGTGAAAGAGTCGTCGAACCTAAGTAAGCGGCTCTCTCCGAGCAACCGTGGATAGAGAGTTACAGAATTAGTTTTTTGCTGCTGCGCGTGCGTCATCAGTGACGGCTTACCCATGCTTTTAGTTGGAGTTTGGTTGTTTCCAAGCATAGGCAGACTTTAGCAGAGAGCTACTTTCATCCCCCTCTATCCTGTTCACTTCTTTGGATAGGGAGCACAATGCTTAGTTTTCTACTCCGTGGGGAGGGCAACCGATGAATCTTGCCCTTCCTACGCAATTTCAATCTCAATTCGTTCAGGAACCAGATGCTTTTCTGAAGCTCTTTCCGAATCGGGTTGATTTCATCTATGCCGAGCATCCAGACCCTGGGGATCGCCCTGACTGGAAAACCGAAGGCAGGCATCCGTTAAGCGATCGCTTGCTCCAAGAAGGCGATCGCTTGTATGGTGTCCGCTTTGGCAAACAAACCGACTATCTCATGCTCGACATTGACAGGGGTAGTCTCTACCATCCCCACAGCGATCGCCTTGCCATCCCACGTCTGTTGGCAGCGCTAGAGCCGTTAGGTTTGGTCGAAGCGGTTGTCGTAACCAGTAGCTACAGCGGTGGCATCCACCTGTACCTGCCCTTCCAGAAGGCGCAAGAGACGTGGGCGATCGCCCATGTGGTCTCGACCTTGCTAGCAAATGCGGGATTCAAACTCAAACCGGGGCAACTCGAACTGTTTCCTAACCCAAAACCGTTCAGCAAAGCACCGAGCCTTTACGCTGCCCATCGGCTCCCCTTGCAAGCTGGCTCCTACCTGCTCAACAGCGACTTCCAGCCCATCTACGGCGAACAAACCACCTTTGTCCAGTGCTGGCAGTTTGCCCAGCAGCGCAATGAAATCGACCAGCGCACCCGGAAACGAGTCTTGCAACAGGCGAAGCGCAAACGGTACAAACTCTCTGGCAAAGCCGAGAAGTTCTTTAACGATTTGAACACTGAGGTTGAAGCGGGTTGGTCTGGTGCTAGTCAGACCAATCCGCTTTTGGGTCGGATTGCTATGCGCGAATACATCTTTGGTCACGTCCAACGTGGCTCAGAACCGCTCACTGGCGAAGCTTTGGTCGATGCTATCTGTGAAGTCGCACGCGCTCTCCCTGGCTTTGATACGTATTGCAGCCATCGGTTAGACCTGGAGAAGCGAGCGATGTCCTATGCCCGTTCCATCCAGGCAAGTCATTACTACCCGTTTGGCTCCAAGCAGCAGGTAAAGACTGCACTGCTACCAGAATCGCTCGAACCCCCAAAGTCGAACTGGAACCAGTCACAGTCACAAGCTGCCCGTGATCGCATTAATAATGCCATCGCTGATTTACAACAGCGCCATGCCTTACCGGCGACAATCACTGCCCGCAGACACGCCATCCGTGCCTATGGGATCGGCAATCAAACTCTGGATAAATACAAGGAATTATGGCATCCCAACTACCTTAAACCCATACAGGGAGGGGAATACCACCCTGTTGATGCAGATTCCATCAATCCAGAATCGCAGAAACCCATACAGGGTGGGGAATACCACCCTGTTGATACCAATAAGCTTGTGCCGCATCCTGCTGCCCCCTTAGGGCAAGCAGAAAGGCAAAAAGAAGTTCGGGGGTTTGGGGGTTTTTCCACAGGCATCGCTGTCGCCGCTGATCGGCGCAAGTCTGACAGGGCGGCGCAGCACCTTGCTAAGATGCAGATGTGGTCGGTAAGTGGTGACCCGATTTTGGTCGCGGAAGCCCAGCAGTTTTTTACCGCTCAAGTACTTCAAGAGTCGGTCAGTCTTGTCAGTACGGATGTTGTGGCAACGGAGCCAACCGAAATTTGTCCAAGCGAGGGGGTAGTGATGCCAGGTGGGTTTGGACGAGCGCAACCGCAACGTCGGGTCGGTAAAACGGCGTTACAAGAAGTCCGGCAACTGAGTGTTGTGCCTCAACAGCCAGTGCGGGAACCTGACGTGACTTTGGCGATGCAAGCGGAAGTGGCAGCGTTCTTTGCTCAGTACCAGCAAGAGCATCCAGAAGAGACGGCTTTGGCTTGGTCTGCTGGTGTTTATAACCCGTTGGCAAAGGTAGATTTATTGGCAGTGGGTGCTCGCTTTCTGAAGCCAGAAGAGGAAGACTGGCTGGCATTGGCACGTCTGGTGGGCTGGCTCTTAGTTGAGGATGAACTGGATGCCATTTATTTCACAGCGCCACCACCAGACTTTGCGTTAGAACAAGCTGATTGGTATGTGCGCCCAGATTTGACGACGTTTCTGGAGTCACCAGTGTTGTTGCGTGCGGTGGTGCAGCAGTATCCCATGACTGAAGCGAGCCTTCGAGCGGCGATCAATCAGAAAGTTACGGCGTTAGGTTGGCAACCAGGGCAACTGGAACAATTCATCCAGGAGTTGTTTGAGAAGCCAGGAACGGCTTTGGGGGCAGGGGACTGGTCACTCCTGCTGTTTGAGTTGCAGCTTCAGAAAAGCTGAGGATCACGTTGGATTGAGAAGTTTTGCCCGATCTGGGGGTTGAGCCGACATGAGGGCAGCGGACGCGATCGCAACTCATGACTGTCCTCTCCCATGAGACCTGGTTTGACCAGCACTGTCAGGATGGCAAGCGATCGCGCTGCGCCGACTGGTAGTGAGTATGCTGAAATACCAGTCGGCGCAGCGCGATCGCTCAATACGATAGGTATGCACAGGCGCAGCCCAACGACCCATGTTCGTTCGTCACACGAGACCCTTGCCTATGGAAACAGCAACAGGCTTTACCATCGATGGTGCCAGCTCACAAGATCTGGACGATGCCGTTTGGGTGGAGACGGACGGCAACAACATGCGGCTTCAAGTGCATATTGCGGACGTAGCACGCAAGGTAGAACAGGACAGCTTTCTGGACAGGCAAGCACTTAAACGTGGCGAGACAGCGTACCTGCCAACGACGCGCAAACCGTTATTTCCCCAGAGCCTCGAAGGGTCGCTGAGTCTGTTGCCCTTCGTCGATCGCCCGGTCATCACTGTGGACATACTGGTTGACCCACAGGGTGAACTGCTGGACGTGTCCCTGCGTGAACAGGTGCTCGTCAGCCAGGAACAGTTCAGCTACGAAGCGGTCGAGGGGATTCTTCGGGGAGCGCCACACCACTTGCAGCCCCAACTCCGACTGTTAGAACAGGTGACGCGGCAACTCGCACAACAACGGCAGCAACAGGGGGCTGTGTTTGGGCGCACCGTCGGAACAAACTACATTGATGAAGACGGTCGTGTGGTCACACAAAGTCTGCGATCCCAGCAAATCATTGCCGAACTCATGATCCTGACGAACCGGGTCGTTTCAGAGTTTATGTGTGACCACAGACAGGCGTGGCTCTACCGCACGCATGACTACCGTGACTTGAGTGAGCTACCGGCGGAGCGACAGCAGTTTGTGCAGGCGTTGAAAGCAATCGCAGACGAGGAAACGCTAAGGCAAGTGCTAGCGGGGCACTACGACCGTGCGCGTTATAGTCCTGAAGCGAAGCCACACGTGGGACTGGGTTTAGCAGTCTACGCACACACTACCTCCCCGATTCGACGTTACGCTGACCTAGTGAACCAGCGGTTGCTGAAGGCAGCTCTGCATCGTCAACCACTTCCCTATCCAACCGCCACGCTGGCAGACATGGCGACGCAACTGACCACGCTGCAACACGTCCGCCGTGACCAAAAGAACGCACAGCACCGAGCACAACGGCACAGTGCTGTGGCGCAGCAGGTGCAGCAGACTGAGCTGTCAGCGCTGTCCCCTGAGCTGTTCAGTAAAGCCTTGAAGCAAGGTGTCCTCAATGACCAAGGGGCAACACTAGAGCCAACGCTGTTGCAACGACTGGCAGACGGCACACTGACGGCAATGGACTTCTACCAGGTGTTGGTGGTCATGCCCAACACGCCAGAAAGTGTGAGCGTCAAGCTACAGGTCTGGGACGCAATCGCCGACAATCCCATGAGCCTGCAAGTCCTGAACCTGATCCGCATGCACTGGCAGCCTACTCCCACCGTTGCGTTCAAAGAGCAGAGCACCCCGGACGGTTGGGCAGCGCTCTGTGTGGTGACGCAAGCAGGCAAAGAGCAGTGTCCGCCTGTTTGGTCGGTGGCTCCGCGTAAAGCGTTGGCGCAGCAAGACTCTGCGTCCCGTTGGCTGGCAGCATGGGTCTGGAAGAAACTGGTCAGCAGTGCCGCAGCACAGTTACCAGAAACAACCGCGCCACTGCCAGTTGAGCCTTTGCGTCCCGCCCCGGAAACCTTGCTAGCAGCGAACCAGGCGCTAGACTACGTGAGTTCGCTCAACCAATATGCTCAACGGTTGGGCGTGCCACTGCCGGAGTACACGTTTGCGGTAGTCGCCACGAGCAACGGCTTGTTTCAGTGCGTCTGTGAGTGTTTTGACCTTGTGGGTAAGGGCGAGGGCGGCAGTAAGAAGCAAGCCAAGAGCCAAGCGGCTCAGAGTGTGTGGGAGCAAATTGAGAGTGGTGCTGCCAGCCCACACGCGATCAGAGCATACAGTAGCCATGAACCCTACGTTTAAGGGTGGGTTTTGTTGGCACGATCTACGCAAGCTTTCGATGACCTGTGCAGCTAATTTTACGCTTGGGCGTGATGGGCAATATTAGTCTAAAAACATGTGGGCGACGGCTGGCGATGATGTGGCAGTAAGAGAGGCAATTCCCGACTATGTTCTGCAGCATTTGGGCTTCACTGCCTGATTGAAGCTGCCAAAAGTCACCCCCTTCGACCTGAGCCATTGCTCGGAACAAGTCTGCTGTGGTGCAGGCTTCTACCGATTCCCTCCTTAACATTTGGGAAAACGGCTACACTGATGGTGATCTGGCTACCTGGTGTGTGCCATGACCTTTGTTCTGGACCGCGAACTGACCTTTGAAGAGTACCTTGCCTACGATGACGGTACAGACACTCGCTATGAGTTGGTTGATGGCAGGTTGGTGCCCATGAATCCACCGCGTGGTCGGCATGGCAAGGTCACAAAGCGACTCCTGGTAAAGTTCGACCAGGCAATTGAGCAGCAGGGGGCACTGTGGTCCTGTCGCTGGGATGTGGGTGTGCGTACTCAGAAGAAAGTGGTTCGCATCCCTGATTTGGTCATCATCACCCATGAGCAGGAAGATGCTATTGACGACATTTCAGCCGTGGTGGAGACACCGCCCCTGCTGATCGTTGAGGTTGTGTCGCCTGGTGCTGAGAATCAGGAACGTGACTACCAGGACAAGCGCAAAGAGTATTTGGCAATCAGTGTCACTGAGTATTGGTTAGTAGACCCAGGTGAGCAGAAGGTCATTGTGCATTTGTTGCAGGGGCAGCGCTACCAGGCGACTAAGTACGTTGGCAGCAGCACGATCATTTCTGTTGCCTTCCCTGCGTTGGTTCTGACTGCGGAGCAGGTGTTGCAAGGCTAGACCCAGAGCGAAAAACTTTGCACTTCAGCAAATTTGGCGTGTTAGCGTTAGCTAGTACTTCAGTTCTAATTAACGCTAGCTGGCATAAGCGAAAATGTTGCCTCAGAAACTCACAGCAAGGTACCTCGCCCGATTTGATGAATTGATTGCAGAGGGGGAGACAGTGCTTGCGGGGATAAAGGTTATTCCAGGTCAGGTTAACCCATTGACCGACAAAGACCGAAGTCGTATGGCTGTGGGTTTACCATGCTGGTCTCGTGCACAATCAGCGCCTGGGTACTCTATTCCTTTGAACTATGATGAATGGTTACTCAACGTCAAATCTTTGCTTGATCAGGTGATTCCTCTTACCAGCAGTCACCGAAAGCTGATTGATGAAAATAAATCCTTTGGGCATGCTCAAACATATACAAAAGCGCGGCTCTCTGTCTTGAGAGCAATGAGAAAAGACTTCGAGCTAGGGTTCTTGGGGGAGAACCTTGCTGCTCAAATTGAGGCTGCAGTTGCATCTGACTACTTAGGACAAGCAGAGAACCTGCTGGCTGAAGGGCAGCCAGGGAAGTACGACCATGTCCCGGCAGCAGTCTTGGCAGGCGCTGTCTTAGAAAAAGCACTACGAACGCTTTGTGGCAATCAGCAACCACCCTTACTGACCATTGATGATCATGGAAGACTATTGACGCTGAATCGGTTGATCCCTGACCTGAAAAAGGCAGGTGTTTACAATGAACTGATGGCAAAGCAGTTATTGGCTTGGGCTGATATTCGCAACAAAGCGGCACATGGTGAGTTTGATCAGTTCACTCGTGAACAGGTAGGGCTGATGGTCCAGGGCATTGGACATTTCCTAGCTCAACACATGTTCTAAACCGTTGATGATATGACCCCTCACGCTAGACAGCACAACCTTTGCTAACGCAAGCTGTGCTGTTCAACATCAACTCTCTGACTTTTAACGGCGAAGTCTGTTGTTAGCCGCAGTAGGGGAACAGGTAGCGGGTTGCTCTGGCAGAACGGATGGCTGAGAATTCGCTCTAGGATGACCGTAGCCGTAGCCAGAGGCGAAGGATGCCCCTGCAATAAAAAGAGTTACCAGCACCTTTTCTGAGATCTTGATACTCCAAGCAAACCCTTCAGACGAAGGTGGAACATTGGAACCTGAACGATTTAAGATTGACATGATGGCAGTACTCCAGAAACTGTCAGATGGATCGAAATTGCTTTTCCTGTTAACGCAGGAAGTTATGCACCCTTTGCAAGGCGTTAGTGTTGATAGCACTGACGCTTCTATCACATCAATGAATAGCGCATCACTCATCAATGGTTTTTTTGCTTCCTTTTTTGGGTAGCCAAAGATTTTCCACCTTTACCTGAATGTAAAACGCCCAGAATGATTCAAGAACCGCTCGAAGTAGAATGAAGTGAGTGCCTAAAAACGTGTGATGCGTTGCGATGAGTCGCTCGTGAAGCACCCTTATTTCAGCTATACATTCCTCCGGAAGCGTTCCATCCAATAGGGATAGGGCTGATAAAGCACTGCGTTCAACTTTTTTAGACTGCTCTTCTCTTGGCGAGTGCTCTAAGAATTTCGGCGCAAAAAATTTTATTTGCAAGTCCTCAACAAGCTGGCGTTGAGCCAATCCTCTTGTTCTGAGTGCTTCCAATTCTTGCTGCGGCGCGTTGCTTTTCTGTAATTCTCGCCACTGCTCCCTCATCTCAAAAAGTTTTTGCTCTTCCTGTTGGAATTGCTTAACCATTTTCTGTTGCACCTGCAGTGTAGGAAATGTGCAATACATAGTAGAGATAGTAGACATTAAGCTTCTCCCATCACCATTTGCCCTTGTGCAGCACGCTGCGCCAAGAGCATTCGATACGATTGGATTTCATTGAGCGCGTTTGAGCCCAGTCCAGTCATTTTGTAGTATTTACGTCTTGCCCCACCTGTTCCCTCCTGTTCATCACCCCACCGCCAAGAGATGAAGCCTTTTCGCTCAAGTCGGTTCAATGCCGGGTAGAGGCTTCCAAAGCTTAGGGGTATAGGTCTACCAGGGTTGAGTTCATCAAGAATCCCCAGCCCATATAGTTCTCTGCCAAGTAAAACAGTAAGAATATCTTCGTCAATCGCTGATAGCTTCACTGCTTCAGCT
The DNA here is from genome assembly GCF_014695795.1 of Phormidium sp. FACHB-592. Lineage (NCBI taxonomy): Bacteria > Bacillati > Cyanobacteriota > Cyanophyceae > Oscillatoriales > Oscillatoriaceae > Phormidium > Phormidium sp. FACHB-592. The sequence continues at coordinate 14,174 of NZ_JACJOZ010000042.1, read as the reverse complement.
TCCTGCGCTGTCTGCTTTTTAGGCATTTTCCCTTTCCTTTCAACTCATTAGAGTCTTGTAATTCTCATAGTACTATAAAAAAATATAAGTGTGTGTAATTTTCCAATACGGGGTTTGAGTAGCATTCAATGGCAGTGCCAGAGGAAGAAAGCAAACGGGTAGGGCATGCAAAAAATTGTTGTCAGTGTTGTTTGCCTGGGCACTCTGGTGAAAGCAAGTAATCTGCATTTGTCATGACTGGACTCCTGAACCGTCTTCGCGATCGGCTGTCATCCCTTCTGCCTGAACCTGAACCTGAGAAGCTAACCGTTGACAGCGTGGGGCAGCCTGAGAGCGGCGTTTCAGCAGAAACCATACAAGCAGTGATGGAGTGGCTCTTCGCCAGTCTGATCAACGCAGGCTACTATAGACGGTCGCACCTGTACTGGCTACATACGAAAGTAGAGCCAGCACAGAATCGAGCACTTCAGCATTGCTATCGTCGGAAGGAACCTGTCTTGGGCTATCGTTGCGGTGACCGGATGCCTGCACCTCCCTCCGGGTACTACTGGCGGTTAATGCCAGAACATACATCAATGCGAATTTATCAGCTTGAAGTCAAGGACGATGCCTGAGACTCCACTCTTCCAAAGGTTGCCGGAATGCGAGCGCTGTTAGTTCAATCCAAGGTAGTCCCTACCTCTGTTGCGGCGTTCACCCACAGGGCGTGTAGAGTGATCGCTGTCCAGACTTTCAAGCAAGTGCGATCTCTGCCAAGAAACATAAGCTGCTCATCACACTAGATTGGACAAGAAAAATAATCAATCTCAAAAAACAAAACGGTTATTGAAACTGCGAATAGCCCAAAGGACAACTCCCATAATGTCGTAATTAACGTCCTTTGTTAACTGAAGCTCCTTATGAATTGGATTATCTGATTCAGGGACTAAAAATTCACCATTTTTGTCTTTTCTGTATCGTTTAACTGTTTGACTTCCATCTACTAGTGCAACAACAATTGAATTGTTTTTTAGATTCGATCTGTCCTTTAGCTTTTCAACTATTATCAAATCCCGCTCGCTAATTCCTGCACTATTCATTGAATCCCCTGCAACAGGTACAATAAAGGTCTGTGAAGGGTTTCTGACAAGTAGTTCATGTAGATCGACTAATTCTCCAGGATTATCTTGTTCAGCTGTAGCTGGAAGGTCTAGTGTTGCAGCTACGGCACTTGGGAACTGAATGATTTGTGTTTGATTAGGGAGAGAAGGTCGATTTTGAAGCTCTTGACCACCTAAAGCCTTCACCTGAAAATGCGTCAAAAATTGATGTAGAGGTTCAGCTATTTTCTCCTTTTGCAATTTGCTCATTGCGTTGATGCTATTTGCACACCTTTCTGGTATCCGTACAGCTTTAGTGTCTTCCTTGTAGTTGCCTGTCTTTTCTGGGCGACCAGCGCCATCACGTTCACCGCCACGACCATCCTTACCATCCTTAGGTTTAGGCTTTGAAATCTTCTTCCCATCCAAAAAACTCTTGTTCGGCTCCATTGGAGAATTCCATAAATTCTGTACAGTAATCAAATGTTACCAGGGCACCCCAGAAGAGAAACATTCAAGATGTCTACCCTGCTGGGGTGAGACAGTAATTATTGGCTGACTACTTTGATTTGTCGATAGGAAGTTTGGGTGGCGATGGGTCAACTCGTTGGCTCTCTTGCTGATTCACTACTACGCTTTGGCTTGCTGTGGAACAATTGGAGGGCTGTCGCATACTACTGTATGTGTATCCTCCTCCAAATGACAGTAGGATACACGTCAAAGTAGTCAAGGTATGACCAGGAAACTGTAATTTAACCATTGAGCGAAATCCTTTAGTTTAATGTTCATTCGCAGTAACGTTCGTGCTTTGGCAAGGGATGAAACGATGACCGCTAAACTAGTAAACATGTACCAGCTATGATGCATTTGTACCATACGATAAAAACTTTATGCAACCCTATCTCAGCACAAAGATTTGTTAGAATTTTGTACGTTTTTCAAAAAACAACAATTAATTGAATTTTGAAAAACGTACAGAAATCGGAAGCATTTTCTAAGCAAGCATTACCAAGATGTTGAAAATTGTACAGAAATCAAATACTATGAAATGAAAGCTGTGACGCTCCTTGAGCAAACAGGTTAATGTTCTGTAAACGAAGCCAGTCCCGTGCGTGCTTTGGCAGGTGATGACACTGGACTGGACACTTCGTTCCAAAGGCTTTTCCCTAGAAAGGGGATCCAGCGACAGCTATGGACTATCTTCTACATAGGGGTTAAGCCTCCGATAATGTGCCATTCCCAATACAAGCTTTAATAAGTCAGCAGTAATCAATTCGTTCTGTAAACCGTCTTGAGCGTCAAACTAGTGGCGGGTGATGTTTGTCAAGACGACAATATAGCTATAGAGAAAGGCTAAAGACCCCTGATAGCGTCCCTCAGACTGCACCAACAGCCGATCCTGTTCAAGCTATTGTTTGATAGCGAGTGTGTAATGCCATGCTTGCGCTAAAGGGTTATCTACCGACTTCTCACCAGCGTCCGTGAGCAATGTCACAGTTTCTCGGCTAATCTGCTGGATGGTTGCCAGCTTCCAGTCCTTCACTTCCAGCACGATCAAACCCCGCTGTGGATGCAAGAGGATGAAGTCGGGATGGAGAAGTTTTTGACGGACGGGGACATCGTACCAAAGCAGATAATCTTGCTCTAGTTTGTCCTCCAGCCGTTGAGCCAGCCGTCGTTCACCCGCAGTCATGCGCTGGGCGCAAGTGCTGAAGGCAGGGATGAGGTTTGCCATCGGAGAATCAGAGCGACTGTAAGTTTGCTTCAGTATGCCTAACGTATCAAGTAAGACAATCTTGCTATGTCGATCGCTGCGAAGGAAATGCGGAGGAAGGCGATGACGATACTGGCGAGTAACAACAGTCTATGAATCAAGGTCAACCTGATTCTGAAGTTCTTCAAGGCTGTGAGACTGCAAAGTTTCAGCCTTTGTCTTTACAGCTATCAGCAACTTACGGAAGTTTGGGCAGTCATGGCACTTACTTTGGCTGCCAGGAGCAGCGCAATCACAGACAAAATTGTCAGGTTGGTCAAAGTAGTGCTTGCAAATTGGGCAAAAACGAGGATACTTGCCTGTCAGGGTAGGACGGGTACCAATCTTCTTTGAGCCACAGGCAGGGCACTTCAGCTCGACAGGTTCCCGCCGCCACTCTTCTAAGGCTGTTTGCATAGCGAGTTCGCAGTATCGCTTTTTAGCAAGTAATTTGTTCTGAAGATACATAGCGTAGGGTTCCTACTGGTTGAACACAATGGAAACGACTTTGCCATCACGGATGTAGATCTTTTTCACAAGCTTGCGGTAGATCTCAACCTTGTCGTCATTCGTGAGCAGATGCCAAATTGCAAGGTTATTGCCTGCCCGGATTAGAGCTTCAACAGAGTTGTCAAAAATTTTCTCTGGCGATATAAATGGATTTTTCTCCTCTTCTATCTGCTGACGCAATTTCGTCTTTAACTCATCGATATCAGGGTTGTAACCAGGTAGCTTCTCCAACCCTTCTAACTGCGCTTCCAGATGAGATAGTGCCTCTGACTTAGCAGGCAAGGCATCTGCATGTGTTAGGTCATTTCGATTCAAGCTTTGAGACTTCTCTACCAATGCTTCAATGAGGGCTTCTTCAATGAGTCTACGCTTGACTGATTTGCGGTTTCCGCATCCCATACCCACATGCCGGCAGGCATAGTAAAGGTATTCCTCATTCTCACCACCAGTACCCTTAGATGTGCATCGAGAGCTACATTCAGCGCAGTAGACTAGCCCTGCTTGGTATGAAAACCTACGGTAGTTGACTGAATCATTAGAGCCTCGCTGAAAACAACCACTTCCATTGCTGATATTGGTTTGGATAATTGTTTTGACTGCTTCGGCTTCACCATCTCTGAAAAGCCGCTGATCGGGGTGTGTATCCCTGTGCATCTCCTGCTGGTCTTCGGGAAAATATTTACGCTTACCATCAATCACTTCGTACAGGAGGTAGCGTGTATGTCCATCAAAAACAGGATTTCTCAACCAGAGGCTAAAGCCAGGAACCGACCAATGGAAAATCTTGTCAGTGCCATTGAACTTTGCACTGGTCTTGACAATCCCATATTTCTCAAAAATTACTTTCAGTGTCCGTCTTACTCCCTTCACTGCAAAAAAGATTTCAATACAGTCTCTCGCTAATTGCGCGATTGTGTATCCCGGAAGTACGGCTAGATCACCAAGTTGGCTCAAATCTAGGTAATTATCAGGTCGTTCGCTAAGTAAGCATAGAAACGGGGTTTGATCCAACACGTATTTATGGTCGACCACCTCGTAACCCCAAGGACTAGGAGGGTTTGCCCAAACCATTTTTCGTTGGTGCTTCTTACCCTGGTCAATACGCTCTGATAGCGAATCAACTTCCCATTCAGCTAGCACAGCTAATACATTCAGAATCATTTTTCCTTGAGCTGTCTCTAAATCAAACTTCTGGTCTAAGACAACTAGAGTTACCCCGTACTTCTCGAAAGTTTCAACTAGCTTTTTCAGGGTGACGAGGGAACGTGAAATCCGATCAAGTCTGGTGATAATGATCTTGCGAATCTTGCCACTTTCTACCAGCTTGATCAGCTTATTTAAAGCGGGGCGCGTATTACTCTTGCCTTGCTTAATATCTTCAAAAATCTGTTGAGCGCCTGCCTCAGTCACTCGTGCTTTCTGTTGCTCGAGTGCATTTGTATCTTCTGCCTGTTCTCGCTTTGAAAGTCGAACGTAGGCAACGACATCAGGCATAGATTTCCCCAATAGTTCAGAAGCTTTATAAGCTTTTTGTTTTACTGATAATAACTGATTTTTTGTGCATAACCGACTTGAGTTGGCTATGCACAAAACTGTGGATGATTCAGTGATAATCTCATTAAATAAAGCCGCTAATACTAATAGAAGAGTGATGAAAGAGTAGCTAAAAGCAGGTTCCGATGTGAGCAGATTGCTTCCATTTAGGAAGTAGTGTGAATAGGCTGAGAAGCCATCGTTAAATGTTACCAAGCTTGCTTGTGCAAAAGTAGTCATAAATTGCAGGGTCGAAACGACTGGTAGCAGAAGAAATGAGTGGGGCATAGTACATCCTGAAGGAGGGTGAATAATTACAAAAAGCGTTTGTCGTTTTAGCGAAGACGTGGTCAGTTGCCTTTGCGAAATTAGCCTGAGGAGGCAAACTGACTGTCTATGAGACAGAGGATCTTTAGGTAAGCAAGAATTGGTCTTTATGAGTTGGCGAAAAACAATTAAGTGCATAGCCTATGCAGCGATCTAGAAGCGTGTGTGAGATGCATACGTCGTTGTCAATTAGTCTCCGCTTATAAAGGCAATACCTTACTAATAACGTTGTGAGAGCCAATAAGGGAGTGCGTGATTCACATATATCGTCATGCTGGTTTAGTAACTACTACTACAACAATCTAGTCTTAACAATATTTGAGACAACTATAATGATCTAAATGAGTAATGTTCTCAACCCTGGCATTGACATAAAAAACTGGATGACCACCACTGCGCTTAGTGTTCATTGCAGCAACACTACTTTTTCTATAAATATTCTTATCTCAACTGCAAGCAATTAAAGCAATTAAAGTCATCAAAACAGTCAAGCTGCTCTAATTGATTGATGGAAAAATTTGTCAAAAAGTATTTCAAATACAAAAATATTTGCTATATATTGTCTTTAGGCATGAGTAAATCTTAGAGATAGTTTGGACTTATGATTATACCGTACAACCCCTACCCAAAGCTGCATACAGCCTTCCCAAGTAGTTGAATGAATTTGAATACTGATTGGCAGTAGATACTGCGGCAAAAATAAAGCGCCGGAATTTAGATGATTCCGGCGCTCGAGTTTATTTTCATTGATGTTGAGGAAATTATAGCATGAGCAACGATCGAGCGCAAAGCTCGCAAGGTGCTGGCAAACAAGCACGACCAGTGTCTAGTTTTTTGATTACTCAAACTCCAAAACAACTGCTCTTCGGCATTTTATCGCAGTGCGAAGATCAAGATCCAGAGGTTGTAAAAGAGCGTTGGTGGGAAAACACTAAAAAACTGCTTTGGCACATCATGAGATGCAGTCAAATAAACTTTTCTCGCCACGATAAATGGGTACCTATTAGTCGGGACTTCATTCAGAAGCATTTCAGAGGTGCCCGATGGGAAGTTCTGAAGGAAATAGGCTTTTTAGAATGCCGACTTTTCAGTGCTCGCACAGATGCTGAGGGGAAAGTATTCCCTATTGAGTACTTAAGCCAAGGTAGAAAAAGCCGTGAATTTTGTGTGCCACTGGATCTTCTTGCGCAGATTGCCGATCTGACCTTGGGGGATCTTAATCAAAGCAACAGCCCTGAAGTGTATGACCTCGTAAAAGGTTGCAGAAAAGAGCGAGCAATCCAGAGTCAGTTTTACGACAGCAGTAGAAATGAAATCGGGAAGCTTGTCGGCGATCGCATACGTGCAGTCGGTGCGTGCGAATTCAATGACAAGCGTATCCGTCAACACTTACAGGAATTAAAACGCGGCACTGATGCAGCAAGAAACCAGTATGGGGTGGAAAGCTACGAGTTTCGCTCAGCCTGCGCACGCTATCTCAATGATTTGAGTTGCTACTCTGCCATCCGGCTTGACTGCCGAGCGGTGCCCTATCAAGGCGAGATCTGGGTTTATCGCCCACCCTACAAAACACAGAGCAGCGGTCGCATTACTCACCGTAAGGGTGGGCTTCAATCGGCTTCTAAAAAGATGCAGGCAGCTGCTTTTTATGGCATTCCAGGTTACTGGAACGGTGATATGCCCGCCTCTCAGCCGAAGGGGATGATTCAGTTGATGAAGCAGGCAGGAGTTGATGCTTCTTGGCTAGAGACTTACACCAATAAGCTAAACGGGAAACATATAGTTGCCAAAAAAATTGGTATCACAGCCCAGACGTGGAAAAATTGTCTGAATCCAATGCTGATGGGCACGTTTATACCAAATCTTGGTGAGACGACTCGAAAAGGGTTTGTCGGACTAGGCAAGAAAATTCTCATCCATAGACGAAGTGCTGAGGTCATGCCTGAAGTACCCGCAATCGTCAATCAACTGCTTCGTGCGTTTAAGTTCGATGGGGAACAGGCGTATGAGGCTTATGAACGCTTGTACAACGAAACTGAAGCGCTCATTAAAGCTCTCCATGAGTATCACCTTTACATCAAAACCAAAGTGATTGCAGAAGCGAAGAGCTGCCCAAGATATGGACCATACGTCACCAACCAGGCAGAAGCAAAACTGTTTCTGAATGATCTTGAAGGGGACAAAGTGGCAAAGGTCGCGGCTCATCTCCTTCAAGGACGTGAGGCAGCGTTCATGGCGGCAATCTACAAACTTGGCAAGAAGTACAACTACACAATCCACCAGGATATGCACGACGGCGCAATTTTTTCAGGAAGAATACCCGCGGAGGCGATGGAGGAAGCGCGCCAGATCAGTAGTGTTGAAGGCAGTATTGAGGAGAAGCCTTTCGACAACCCCCAGGAGATGACAAAGGCGAACCAAGCGGCTTAAAAACAGCAGCACAAAAACGGCGCTGCTGATCAGAACCGCTCTTAAGGGGGTGTAAGCCCAAAACCCAGAAAATGCCGTCAACTCGCACAGCGACCGTGAACTTTCCGGTTTTCGATGGTTGGCGGGTTGCCATCCTGTGGTGTGGCACCCGCATAGTTACTCATGGCTCAATCAATGGCAACTTTCCGGTTTACAAGTCTTCTATGGAAAGTTTTGGAGTTAATGATGCACTGCCACGATCGCGACGAAAAACAGGCTATTCAACATCTACAGTGTTTGGCAGGTCATCAATGGGGATGCGATCGTGGCAGTGCTAGATTTAGGCTGACAGAAATTTCTGGGTTTTGGGTTTACACCCCCTTAAGGATAATTTTGGGGCTAGAACGGGTTGCGTCTAAAGGTTTGACCATAGGGGCAGGTTGGCAAAATGGGACGTTGCCAATCCCAACTTCCCAGCATCACCTCGCCAACTTTAATGGCGACTTTTTTTTGACGGAAACTTTTTTGATGGGCGTTTGCGGGGTATCCCGGTCGGTCTGGGTTGGGTTGGTGGGTGCCGGGTCCCGTGGGCTGGGGGTTCTGGTCCAGCGGGTGCTGGGTCCCGGTGCCTGGAGGGGTGCCTCGGTGCCCGCGGGGGCGGGGCGAGGGGGCTGCGGCGGGTGGTGGGGTGGGGTGCCCTAAGTTAGGTGTAACAAGTGAAACTGTTCAAACACCTATCTGGCAGGGGTTTAAGGGTTAAAATCACTGATCGTTTATAGGCTTTATTACCACCATCTGTCGCAAGACAAGTGTGTCTGTCACACGTGTGATGGTGCTGGTCTCTGAAAAGATAAGCTGACTGTCCGCACAAAGCTTATGGTACTGAATTGTCGCAATCTGATGGCTGCGACGGCTGCCGTAAAGGTTTTTTGACACCGATTATGCATTAGTGGTTCGCCTACTCGACATTCCTAATGGGTCGTCTGCCTCGCTCATTGCCATTACTCAATTGCTAGATACCGGATTATCAAGGCAATTAGCCTTTTCAAGAATGGCGACGCTCATGCCAACTGACCCACTACTCTGTTGTCTAGAAATCCCTTCCTATCCTGTATAGGTTTTAGCCATCGACAAAATTCGTGACATTATCGTGACTTGTCGTGACACCCTTTTTCCGTCGCCTGAAGCTCAGACTGGAAAGCACTTTTCAAGGATTGATGCAGTCGTGACAGGTCGTGACATTATCGTGACTTGTCGTGACTTGTCGTGACACCCTTTTTCCGTCGCCTGAAGCTCAGACTGGAAAGCACTTTTCAAAGATTGATGCAGTCGTGACAGGTCGTGACATTATCGTGACCGCATCGTTACCCACTCGTTACAGTGTCGTTACCCGCTCGTTACAGGCGTTACATCCGTCGTTTCATCGTCGTTACACTCTCGTTACAGGTGGCTGATACTCTGCTGGCTTCGTCGTAGCCGACGCTCTTTAAATCGCTGGATACAACTGCTTGGCATTGCATGGGCTAAACATTGAAAAGCCATCGGTGCCACCAGCATCGGTAAAACCAGGATTGCCCCAACACCATGACATTCATTTTGCAAGCACTGACGCAGTGGTTTGCTTCAGCGCCTGAAAACCCCTTGTGCTGATTCAAAAGGCATTGGGTAGGGTGGCAGAAGGTTGATCCGCATTCATTAAAGTGCGAACAGCTATGCAAATTAAACAACCAACGCTAAAAAGCGAGGAATTACCATGCTTGATATCGCTAAAATCGGGCGGCTTGCCCAAGACTCTAGCCCTCAAGACCTGCACGCAGCTTGGGTTTGGCAGCAACAGTTTAATGCCTTCAATGGACAAGAGATTATCACCGATCTTGCCCAGCAGCCTCAGTTATGGAGCAGCTTTTTCTTCATGGCAGCCAGCGATGGTTCTGCTCAGGCGGCTGGAAGTCTGGATGAAGTCATCGGGACATTGGTGGCAATGGCAACCCACCGTTCTGCGCCAGCAAATAGAGGCACTTATGATGTGCCTTACCCAGCCAACACTTTGTATGTTCTGGCTGCCAAGCAGGACACAACTGTGACTCAATTGATGGCTCTGGGAAAGCAGTGGCGTGCTAAGGCTGTAGCTGTCCATAGCGCCACTCAGTATACAGGCGGCTACCCCTGTGGAGACGCTTTACAATTAGCGCTCAAAGGCGCTGCCTTGAGTGAAAACGGTGAGGCGCAGCAAGAGGCTGTTGTGATTTCCTACTGCTGGTCTCACCACACCTTGTCCCGTCCTGTCGCGTCCAACGCCAAGCGCAAAGCTGTCTCTGGGCTTGCAGCCAACGGCAAGCACACGCAATTGGCCTTGATCTAAGGGTGATTGAAGCAAAGCTGCCATGAAGTGCAATCAGGCTGAAACTGATACAGAGCAAGGAATTGAAAGTAGCCATTCCGTACTATAAGTTTTGCCGTATTCCCCCATTTGCTTTTACTGGTCAACGAATTGAGGCTGTTTCAGGCTTCGGTTTAGTTCTCATTGCACCTAGTGACACGTTCGCTTCAATCACCCCTTGATGGTGCCTTTCGGAGGGCACCATCAACGAGGCGGATCAGCTTCAACCGTTTTGGGGCATTGTCAAAGCGGGCAATCATCCATGCTAGGAAGCAGCAGAGCGGTGACTACATGAGCTTTGACGAAAATTCGACTTATGAGCTGCTTTCGGCTGTTTGCGTCGCGGTGCAGCGACCCTGTCGTGCTTCAATCGATAGGGTTCAGTTGTTTAAGCTGTATGTGTTTGCGTCCTAGCACCAACTCAAACGCATCACCCGGCTGAAGCGCCATTTGCTCGGTATACGCGGTGCCGATCAACAAGTGACCATTCGCCTGCACCGCAATTCGGTAATTGGCGCTGCGTCCATCTCGACCACGCTCAGCGGCTGGTTCGTCCAGTGCAATGCCTTCCGCTTCCAGGAGTGCCGTCAGAAACTGTAGTAAGTTGACGCGTTCTCCACCACCCTTCGTGACCGTGTAATAACCGCAGGCTTTCGCTTTCTGGGTCTTGCTCAGGGTCGCTAGCGTCTTGACCTTCTGTAGTAACGCTGTGCCTGTCAGAGGTTCGCTCGTCTTCTGTTTCGCCATGCTGCTGCTTTACTGCCAAGAACCTACACTCATATCATGCTGGATCGTGGGTCATACTGACTGACGGAGCGTTGACCGCGATCGCCGAGTCAAAGCAGTGCCATCAGTGGTCGCATAGCAAGCGGTTTGAAGGGGTGTACTAGTGGCTTGACCTAGCTTTGGACTTTTTTGACGCAGAAAGCGGTAGTACAGCGGCAAATTTACCCAGTTTCAGCGGCTGAAACCCTTGTCCTACGTTGCACCGTTGCTCCGGGTTGCAACTCACCACGCGATCTCCCGACGCGCTTTTGAGTGCAGGCGCAAGCCCTTGATGCGGGGCGGCAATCACGCGAAGGCGATCGTCTTGTGCCGCGTAATACTGGGCGATCACGAGGGAACCATCGGTGGAGCCGTCGTCCCACAGCACGTACTCAAAGTCGCGCTGGGTTTGTGCCAGGATGCTTTCGATCGTGGCAGCGAGATACTACTGACGATTGTAGATGGTAGTAACGAGTGCGATCGAAACGCTCATGTCAAGGCTCTAGCGGTGCTACAAACAGAATGCCTTACGACCACTCATTCAATACCAACTGACCTGCCGAGTGGGATACGCGGCTTCTCATAATTCAAATCGTATTGCTATGTTAAAGTACTGGGCTTTCAATCTTAAACTTAAGATGCAATTACACCAAAAGTACGCAGAGGATAAAATGAATGCTGAAGAAATATTAAAGCTATACGCAGCAGGTAAACAAGATTTTCAGGGTATCAACTTTGATGGCATTCATTTAGCTAAAGCTGATTTAAGTGTAGCAAATTTTCGAGGTTCTTCCTTTATTGGCGCAGATTTAACTGAGGCTTTACTATTAGGAGTAAATCTTGATAAAGCAGATTTAACTAGAGCAATTTTAATTAAATCGAATTTAGGAAGTTCAAGCTTGAAAAATGCTAATTTAACTGAAGCAAATCTCTACCAGTCAAATTTACTGGGAGCAGATCTGACTGGTAGCAAGTTAATAAAAGCTAATTTGGCAGAAACTGGGTTGTCTCTTTCTGATTTGGTTGATGCAAACATGAGCGAAGCAGATTTATCCAAATCGGAACTACTTGAAGCAAATTTGTCTGGAGCGAATCTGAGCAAAGCAAGGTTGTTTCAGACTAACCTATGTGATTCAAAGTTAATTGGAAGTGATTTTTCTCAAGCTGATTTAAGTGAAGCTAATCTAATAGGAGCTAATTTGAGTAAAGCAATTTTTAATGGTGCTAACTTAAATCAAGCAAATCTGGCTTTTGCTAATCTTAGTGAAGTAATGCTCAAGAAGGCTAACTTAAATCAGGCAATCTTTGATAGATCTGGATTGCGAAATGCGGATCTTAGAGGTGCTAGTTTAAGCCAGACCGACTTCCAAGATGCAGATTTGAGTGGAGTTAATTTAATAGGTACAGATCTATCAAAAGCAAATTTGGAAGGAGCGAATACGACTAATATACTAATTTAAGTTAACGTCAGTTCGGGTTAAGCCGGGAGGGCTTAGTTATAGCAGCGGATGTTGTTGGCGAATGTATGACAACTGCTCTTACAAGAAGAATACAAGGATTGGCAAACAACGACAAATTAGACCGTTTAGCGTTGGTCACCTTTTTGTCATCCTACCTGTAGCCCATTCGCCAACAGCATCCAATTTGACTCACCCCCACTTACGGTTCAGAGGGCAAAAAAGTACCCGATCGCTCTGACTGGGTTGGTTCTGTCTCTATTGATTTTAAGGTGCCCATTGATAAGCGTGGCTAACGCTCAACTGGTGCTTCCGGTGCTGGACTCGCTCAAAACTGGCACAATCCTTGAAAGCATTACACAGCAGCAGTCTTCCTTTTTCACCTCTTTGCCCCGTTGCTGCCACCCGCAGCTAACCAAGGTGATCGTCCGACGCCCTTTGGCTTGCTGTTACATCTAATGTGTTAGTCAATCTGTGCAACATCTGCTAACAAAAGGACAGGAGCAAGTACGTTGAACCGTACTTGCTCCTGTCTGCGTCAACGCAGCAAAAGAGCAAAGTGCAAATAAGCTGCCCCGCTCTACTTTAAGCAATCAGCAGGAAATTAGCTTGTGTCAGACTGCTGGCTTGAACACCGGCCACGGTGGCTAGAAGCTCACTGGTGCTACCGGCTCGAATCAGCGCGTTATTCGCGTCTGCACCTGTCCCTTGGAGAATGCTTAACCGCCCAAAGGTTAAACCACCTGACAGAGCAAACTTATCCCCTTCCAAGAGGCTGAAGTCTTGAACCGTGTCTGAGCCACTCCCCCTTGCCAACACAAAGACATCAGCGTCTGAGCCGCCCACTAGGGTATCGTTTCCACGTCCGCCATCCAAGTAGTCGTAGCCAGCGCCCCCGCGTAGGAGATCGGCGCCGCTGAGTCCGAAGCTGCGATCGTCACCACCTTGAGTATTGATGACATCATCGGAGTGATCAAACCCGCGCACACTGTTGTCTAGCTCGTTGAGAAAGGTGACCGAGTTGCGGTTGAAGATTTGCTCTAAATCCCACTCCGCATTAAACACGTCAAAGCTATCTTGCACACTGCTTTGCCCATCAAACACAAGGTTTCCAAGGTTCACAGAGGCTCCAGTAGACTGGCTCAAATTGTCGAGGTTATCCAATTGAACATTCCGTAGAATGGCGCCCGTAGCGGCAACTCCCTCAAAACTGACCACCAGATCATCGCCTTTCTGAGTCAGTATCAGATTGCGAGCGGTCAAGTCTGCACCCTTAAATTGGATCGTGTCTACTTCCGCGAGCGTGTTTTCTGAAGGATTGGCACCGCGACCAAGCCCGCCGAAATTTACTACGGCTAGATAGCCCTCGCCTGCCGTCACTTCAGCCGTCCTGGCTCCACCCTCAGCCTTGACCACTGCCGAAAAACGCACTCCAAACAACGTTTGGTACATGAGGCGGTAAATTTCGGTGTTGTCTAAAGTGCTAGGCAGTTGTTCAGCATTCATACCGTAGGTTTTGGAAACAATGCTGCCAGGGAAGTCGGGTGTGCCGACCCACCCAACGGCAAAATTTCCCATTGCACCATCCAGACTAGCCATCGATGTGAATGGTCTCCAGGGAAAGTCAGCGCTCGCCGTGCTGCCATTCACACCATCCAGAAAATTACGAGTTGTGTTCGTCGTCGTTGGGTTGACGTTGATAAAAGGCACTTGAGGCTCACTGTCGAGTAGTGCCGGGGTACTGGTGAAATTTCCGGTCGGACGGGCATACGGCACATACTGGACCACCTGTAAACCCCCGGCATCGCTGTCGGCAGCCGTAATCACCAGCGTGTTGGGATCTTGGCGATCAACGTAGTCTATGGCAACCCCGATCGCCGCATCGGCTCGTCGAATCGCTTCCACCGTGCCAACCGCATTATTGTTGTTGGCAAAGTTATCGCTACCTTCTTCCTCAACCA
>NZ_JACJOZ010000041.1:0-17984 GCF_014695795.1 Phormidium sp. FACHB-592 | reverse complement strand
GCAGTGGGCAAAAAACCCAGAGGTGGAGGAGTGGTCAAAAACGGCGATCCCACCGATCCTCGAGACGCTCATGGCGGAACAACGTGCACGCTGGCACCCCTAAGGACTGCTGCTGGTAGAGGGGTGCCAGGCACCGCCGTACAGCCACTCACCCTCAGGCGGCGACCGGGACGCAGCAGACGGTGCCAACCCGAAAGAAACCTTACTCTTGGCTTAGCGTCTTGTTAGTACCAGCTTGAAGGCGCAGTTTTGATGAGATTTCTAAAGTTCATGACGTTGGTGCTGCTGCCGCTGGCGGGCTGCGGCGGGCTCAGTCAGCCAGCTCCTTACAAGGGCACCATTGCCTTTGATGGTGGACTCACCGAACCGCTCTTGGTGCAGGTGTATCACAACGAGTTGGGCAGCGGCCACACAGACAAGCAGCTCGTGGTGGAGCTGACAGTCGATCAAACGTTGCTGAGTGCCGGCGATACCTTTCGCCGCGTGATTCTAGTCGGCAGTAACGAGAGCTGTACGGTCAAGGAGTATCTTCGGGGGAAACTGGAGAGCGAGCGCCGCGGCGCTTGCAATTTTCTCCACGGCTGGTTTGAGGAGACCGTCAACGGCCGGCAAACAGGCAAAACGATCAAGCTTGCGTTCGATCCAGCGGTGCTGGAGGGAGAGCACGAGCGGCTGCAGGCGGCTTTGCGCTCGCCCTAGTCTGAGGTCGGGATGCGTTGCCTCACCTCCGAAAAGGGGGCTGGCAACGCTGCGTGTCTAAAAGGACCCTTGACCTTGCAGCGGTAGCAAGCCTGAGCAGGTTGACTACTGCATCAAGCAATTAGAGGTTTTGTGCCTCACCCTGAAAACGGTTGGTTAGCTGCGGGTGGCAGCAACTCACCAACGACAGAGTGAGCTTTAGGCGCAAGGCTCGAAGGAACTGCCTTTTGAGTCCATGGCTCACTTTGATACGCAGCGTGATCGGTGGTCAAAACGTGCTTGTGTACAGTGCCCGTCTTGAGCTAAACGAGCGTGAATGGTCGCACACTCCACTCACTCGGTGCGTTGGGGAGTTGATACGCTTGCACATAGCTGAAACCACTCAGTTGCCAAAGTCCCGTTTGCCCCGTCGTCGCATTGCGCCAGAGGAAGTCGGGTGTCCGGTCGCCGCCTAAGTCAGCGACACCCACCAATTGCCAGTTCACATCTGGTGCCGCTGTGACGAAGTAGCCGCTTTGTAAACCCGTGCTATTCATCTGCCAGATCGCATTCTCACCCGTGACCCGATTCCGCCACACGATATCTGCAATGCCATCGTGGTCAAAATCAGCCGTGCCTGCCACCTGCCAGTTCGTATCTGCCACAGTGTTGAGATAGAAAGCACTCTTGGTGGTCAAGCCATTCATCTGCCAGAGGGCGTTCTCACCTGTAGATTGGTTGCGCCACAGCAGGTCAGCCTTCCCATCATTATCGAAGTCAGCCGTGCTGACAATCTGCCAGTTCAAATCCGCGACGGTGTTAATGAGAGCGGCGGTTTGGGTGGCAAAGCCATTCATCTGCCAGATGGCATTCTGACCCGTCGCTTGATTGCGCCACAGGAGGTCGGCGGTGCCGTCGCCATTGAAGTCGTCGGTGCCCAGGAGCCGCCAGTTCAGGTCGGCGATCGTGGCGAGGTAGTAGCCGCTCTGGAGTCCGGTGCGGTTCATTTGCCAGATGGCGTTCTCGCCCGTCGTCTGGTGGCGCCAAAGAATGTCAGCGTTACCATCGCGATCAAAGTCAGCGGTGCTAACGATCTGCCAGTTGGGATCAGCCAGAGTGGGAATGTAGTAGCTGCTCTGTAAGGTCGAGCCGTTCAATTGCCACACTACGTTCTGTCCGCTCACACTGTCACGCCACAGCAGTTGGGCATAGTCATCGTTAACGATCGTGCCTGTACCTGTAGTTGCGTTAGGGGCGATCGTCGCATACGTCGGGTTGAGCAGCTGCACCAGAAAGGTTTCATCTGGCTCGACTTTACTATCGCCTTTCACAAGTACGGTGATGGTTTTGCTTGTCTCACCCGGATTAAAGATAAGTGTTCCAGCTGCCGCTGTGTAGTCATTGTCAGCCGCTGTCGCAGTGCCATCCGCTGTCGCGTAGCTGACGGAAATGGTCTGTGTACTGGTATTTGAGAGGTTCACTGTGAAGGTATAGGCAGTAGTGCCGCTATTGCCTTCAGTGAGGGTGGGAATAGGGGTGCGAAGACTAACTGTTGGCACCTGAAACAGCTTAGAGAGGAAAAGATTAGTCGGACCGCCCGTTGCCAGGTTGAAGATGCCCGTGCCCGGGTCGAAGTCAGCAGTGCTATTAAAGTAGCCCGTGGTGTAAACATTGCCACTACTATCTACACTGATACTGCTAGCGCGATCGTCACTACTACCACCCATGCGTTTTGCCCAAACAACGTTGCCGTTCGCATTTAGCTTACTGACAAAAACATCAGCACCACCCGCACTGGCAAGGCTCGTGATGCTAATGCCAGTGTCAAAGTTGACTATGCCAAAGAAGTAACCCGTGATGTAAACATTGCCACTGCCATCCACGCTGATGCCATTGGGTTGGTCGTAACCACTGCCACCTATACGCTTTGCCCAGACAAAGTTGCCGTTGGCATCCAGTTTACTGACAAAAACATCATCACCACCCGCATTGGTGAGGTTCATGGTACCCAAACCTGGGTCGAAGTCAGTTGTATTACGGAAGTAGCCTGTGGTGTAGACATTGTCACTGGCATCCACACTGATGTCAGTGGCATAGTCGTCATTACTGCCGCCCATGCGCTTCGCCCAGATAAAGTTGCCATTGGCATCCAGCTTGCTGATAAAAATATCAGAGGCATCCACACTAGTGAGGTTGAAGGTGCCTGTGCCTGGGTCGAAGTCGGTGATGTTCTCGAAGTAGCCCGTGGTGTAGACATTACCAGTGGCATCCACGCTAATACCACTGGCACCTGCATAACCACTACCGCCCATGCGCTTTGCCCAGACAAAGTTGCCATTAGCATCCAGCTTACTGACAAAAACATCAGAGGAACCTGTACTGTTGAGGTTCATGGTGCCTGTGCCTGGGTCAAAATCGACCGTGTCAAGGAAGGAACCCGTGGTATAGACATTGCCACTGCCATCCACACTGATACCATTGGCATAGTCATTACTACTGCCACCTATGCGCTTTGCCCAGACAAAGTTGCCGTTGGCATCCAGCTTGCTGATAAAAATATCATTGCCACCCCCACTGGTGAGGTTTGTGATACCCGAACCTGGGTCGAAGTCAGCTGTGCCAAGAAAGCGACCTGTGGTGTAAACATTGCCACTGCCGTCCACGCTGATATCGGTAGGAGCGTCGATGTCACTGCCGCCTAGTCGCTTCGCCCACACAAAGTTACCGCTCGCATCCAGTTTGCTGATAAAAACATCATCGGAGCCTACACTGGTCAGGGTAACCGCTCTGATTCCGGGGTCGAAGTCGATGGTGCCAGAGAAGGAACCGACAATGTAGAGATTCCCTGTCCCATCGACAAAATTAGACTTTGAATCGACTGCCCCACCGTTAAACTGCTGCGCCTGAATAAAGCTACCCGCACTATCCAGCTTGGAGAGGAAGATGTTTTGCGCTCCGCCTGTTGCTAGGTTAAATGTGCCCAGTCCCGGGTCGAAATCGGCAGAGCCTTGGAAGTAACCCGTAGTGTAAACATTGCCACTACTGTCGACACTGATGCCATAGGCAACATCAAAACTGCTGCCGCCAATGCGCTTCGCCCAAACAAAATTGCCGCTCACGTCCAGCTTGCTGACAAAAATATCATTGCCACCTGCACTGACTAAGTTGAAGGTGCCCAGTCCCGGGTCGAAATCGGCAGAGCCTTGGAAGCGACCCGTGGTGTAAACATTGCCACTACTGTCGACACTGATGCCATAGGCAGCATTAAAACTATTGCCGCCGATGCTCTTCGCCCAAACAAAATTGCCGCTTACGTCCAGCTTGCTGACAAAAATGGAAGCCCCTGTACTGTTGAGGTTAAAGGTGCCTGTGCCAGGGTCGAAATCAGCGGTGCCAGTGAAAGAGCCTGTAGTGTAGACATTGCCACTACTATCCACGCTGATACCGTTGGCAAGATCATTACTATCACTACCGCCTAAGCGCTTTGCCCAAACAAAGTTGCCACTTGCATCCAACTTGCTAATAAAAATGTCACCGCTACCTGCACTGGTGAGGTTAAAGATGCCTGTGCCTGGGTCGAAATCAGCAGTGCCAGTGAAAGATCCCGTAGTGTAGACATTGCCACTACTATCCACGCTGATACTGTTCGCTTGCCCGTGACTATTACCACCACCAATGCCTTTTGCCCAAACAAAGCTACCACTCGCATCTAACTTGCTGATAAAGACGCTGGAACCACCTGCGCTGGTAAGGTTAAAAGTGCCTGTGCCTGGGTCGAAATCGGCGGTGCCACTGAAGTAGCCTGTGGTATAGACATTGCCACTGCCATCGATGCTGATGCCGATGGCATAATCGTTATTACTGCCGCCTAGGCATTTCGCCCAGATAAAGTTGCCGTTCGCATCCAGCTTGCTGACAAAGATGTCGTTGGAACCTGCACTGGTGAGGTTCGTGATGCCTGCACCTGGATCGAAGTCAGCGGTGCCACCGAAATAGCCTGTGGTGTAAACATTGCCACTGCCATCGACGCTGATGCCCTTGGCAATGCTGTTACCACTGCCACCAATACGCTTTGCCCAGATAAAGTTGCCGTTCGCATCCAGCTTGCTGACAAAAACATCATAGCTACTTGCACTAGTGAGGGTGTATGCCCCTGCTCCGGGGTCAAAGTCAACAGTGCCAATGAAAGAGCCAACCGTGTAAACGTTCCCCGTGCCATCAACAAAAGTCTTGGATGTAGAACTAAGTGCCCCCCCAGTATACTGCTGGGCACTGGCAAAGATGGCGTTATCCAACACGCCGCTGTAGCGCTGTCTAATGGTGGGTAGAAAGGCCAACGGCGCATCAATGTTGCCCGTATTCACCTCTAATATCCAATCGCCACCCAGAGCACTGCTGCCTGTTAAGTCATCAGAGGCAGCGACATCGGCGCCGGTAAGTTGAGCCAATTGTTGGACAAAGGCATGACCGAGCGCACCTTCTCCCACCTCACAGCCATACAGCAAAAGATCGGCATCAGCGGTCAGCGCGTTGCCCCACGACTGCAACTCACCGCTATAGCTACGGAGCTTATCTAGGTTCAGCCAGTCTGTACCCAACGCCAAGCCGCCAGCTTGTCCGTGAGAGACGATGTGCAGGCTTGCAAGGCCAGTGCGTCCCAACAGGGTTTGGGTGATTTGAGCAATGGCATCCTGCGCTGCGTTGAGCACATGCACTTCCGTGCCGGGCTGCACACTGGTCAGTAAGTGCTGGTAGTCCTTCACACCTGGATCAAGAAAAACCAGACTGGACGCGTGAATAAGGGTGGTGTGTGAGTCTGCTACGACTCTAGGCGACAGCGCTGTCGCCTGCAGAGCGGTTGCACTCAGGGCACTGGCGGTAGACAGTGGCTGAAGACTAGCGGTAGACGAAAAGGCTGCTTCCATGACAAGGGTGGCGGGGTAAAGGGTGTGGATGGCTGCTGTGCCTGACTGGCAAATAGGGACAGCGGTGCTAAAAGCGGCGTGGACGCAGCCAAGCTGCCGTGCAGCAACTGAACGCGCGGGTTTAAGCAGAGGATTCCCCAGTAGCGCTTGCTGAGTGCTGCCTTCAAGCAAGCTTCTCAACGCATTCATGCCTGATTCATAAACAAGACTGTGTGACAGCAGCCGTTCCACTTCGTGCTGCTCTTAACCCAGTGAAACAAAGGGCCCTTTTGGATACCCCTTTTAAGCAGCAACTGCTGCTGTGAGGCTTTCAGACTACGACCTTTACTACCTGTTTCTTGCTACCCCTGCACTGCGCTTTGGCTATCGCTGTAACATAAAGCCTAAGTGCTCAAAGGGAGAACGAGATGAGCGTAGTCAGCCAGCCACTGCAAAACTTGGAGGCACAAATCGAAGCCAGAGTGCAAGCCATTCGGGCTGACCGGGACTGGTGGCCTTGCCGCCGTGGCTGTGACGCTTGTTGTCGTCACCTCGCCCACCCACCGGAGTTAAGCCCAGCTGAATGGAGCAGAGTGGATGCTGCTGTAACCAATCTGCCCACTCCCATTCAAGCGGTGGTGGAGCAGAAAATCGAGGCACTGCTGCGGCAAAGCGTTGAGCAGACGCTAGGTGCGGCGGTGGTATGTCCCTATCTTGATGAACAAGCAGGAGCCTGCCGGATCTATGACTCTCGCCCGCTCGCCTGCCGGACTTACGGCTTCTTTGTGGCTCGTGACCATGACCAATACTGTAGCCAGATTGAAACCGAGGTCAACGACCGTGGCGATGTGGCAATCGTTTGGGGACATGCAGAGTCGCTTCGTCAGGATGTCGCACGGCTGAGTGGTCAACCGATCACCTTTGCCACGCACTATCGTGATCGCCTTAAGCCTTGACGACATGGCCGCAAAAGAACATCAAGGCCTTACTCAAGCTCCCGGAAGAAATCGCCTGGGTTAGTTGCACCCCGGAGCAACGGGGCAACGAGAGAGTAAGGGTTTCAGCCGCTGCAAACAGGCAAAACCACCGCTGTACTACCCCTTTTTCAACCGATTTGTGTCCAATTTAAGTCCAGAGCCACTAGTACACCCGCTGCACAACGTCTTCTGTGGGACGGCATACTTCACCAATGAGCGGCTACGTCACGGGGCAACCCCAGCAGTGCTGGTCATACTGGCCTAAAGCGAAGTAAGCGGCAGCCAGGTACCGGCTTGATCCAAGCGTTACCGGCTTCAACCTGGTAGCTTTTGCGAGCAAGGTGCTTCAACGCAAACCACTAAGAGCCAAGCGAGGCCCTTACCTGTACGCTAGAAAACGTTCACCCGTTAGGAGCGCTTCTCCCCTGAAGACAGCGACTCACCGGCCCTTCGACGGCTGGTCCTTAGACGAGCGAGACCCTCACGTGATTGATGCTTGGCGCCCATTCGACGAGTGGCTCTACCGCTACTACTTTCGGGTCACCACCGACGGTTGGCAGCACTTACCGGCAGCGGACAGCATGCTGCTGGTCGGTTCCCATAACGGCGGCATGCTGGCCCCGGATACCCTGATGTTTATGGTTGATTGGTTCCGCAAATTCGGTGCCGCACGCCCGGTTTATGGGCTGATGCATCCCAACGTGTGGCTGCTACCGGGCTATGCGCAGCTGACCGTGAAGCTGGGTGCCGTGCAGGCCCACCCGAAAATGGCGAGCGCGGCGCTGCGGCGAGGGGCAGCGGTCTTAGTCTATCCCGGTGGGGCAGAAGACCTGTGGTGACTCCACAAGGACCGGCATCGCATTCACTTTGCGGGCCGTAAAGGCTTTATCAAGTTGGCGCTGCGGGAGGGGGTGCCGATCATCCCAGCGATCTCGCATGGGGCGCATGACACCTTGATCATCCTCGCTGATTACTATCCAGCGCTGCGGCAACTCCACGAGTGGGGGATGCCCTGGTTGTTTGGCTTGGACCCAATCGTGTTGCCGCTTTACTTAAGGCTGCCTTGGGGGCTGGCGCTGGGACCCTGGCCCAACATCCCGCTGCCGGTCCCCATTCACACGCGCCTGTGTGCCCCGATTCGGTTTGAGCGCTCTGGTCGGGACGCGGCGCTTGACCGGGATTATGTGGATGCTTGCTATGAGCAAGTGGTGCGGCAGATGCAGTTAGAACTCGATCAGTTAGTGCAAGAGCAAGGTGGTCTGCACTAGGGTTGAGCTGCAATCACGGCCAAAAGGTGCCAGTACAGCTCTGACTGGTGCTGCTTTTGACAGTGGGAGCAGCCTTCTTGTCGAACTCGCAGAAGGGCGCGTAGCAATTTAGAGTTGTGCAAAGCTAAGGTTGCTTAGCTTTGCACAGAACATAGCCGAGAATGCCTCAAAACGGCAATAGTCGTTAACATACTCTGCAAATTCAGGACGACCCTTTTAGTTGTCGAGAGCTACAAATATTTCGGCTCCTAAGTTCGCTTCTCTGTGGCGATGATATGGACATCAATATTTTTGAGAGACTTCAGCAGTTTATGAGTTAGCGATCCACGTAGCATCAATTGCCATCGAGAGCGTTGACTTTCCCCAATCACAATTTGAGTGACGTAGTAGTTTATTGCAACGTCTGCGATCGCTTTTGCCTTATCCTGCTCACCGACCCGAATAAACTCTCCGCCAAACTCCTTACAGAGTTGTTCGCAGGTTTCGATATGCAAACTCTCCGTTTTGGTTAGGAAACGGTCAGGGTCATCGACAAACAGACAGTAGAAGGGAGCGTGCATATAGCCGGCGATTCGGGCACCGCGTCGAATCAGTTGGATGGCATTGGGATAGGTTGAGACACATACTAATACTCGTTCATGAATGCTACAAAACGGAGCGTCTGTTTTTGTGCCATTCGATGCTTGCTCAAGTGCCTCTTCCTCAATGTTGTCAGCAACTTCTCGTAATGCCAATTCCCTTAAGGCTATCAGGTTACGCCGTTGGAAGAAGTTTTGCAGGGATTGGTCAGCCTTTTCAAGGGCGTAGATTTTGCCGACTTTCAAGCGTTCTTCTAGCGTTTCCGGTGTGACATCAATAACGACTACCTGATCAGCTTCTTCTAAGAGGCGATCGGGAATACGCTCTCGTACGACAACGCCTGTGATTCGAGCAACCAGGTCGTTCAAGCTTTCTAGATGCTGAATGTTGACGGTTGAATAAACATCAATCCCTGCTGCCAAAACGACTTCCACATCCTGATAGCGTTTTTCTCGCTGAGAACCAGGGACATTAGTATGAGCGAGTTCATCAATGAGAACCAGTTGTGGTTCACGAACGACAATCGCCTCCGTATCCATCTCAGACAAAAGCGAGCCAGAGCAGTTAACTTGCTGCCGGGGCAACAGTTCTAAGCCTGCTGCCCGTTGTGCCGTCTCTTGCCGATTGTGGGTTTCGAGTAAACCAATTACAACATCAATGCCTTCCTGCCGTAGCTGATCGCCCTCTTCCAGCATGCGATAGGTTTTACCGACACCCGGTGCCATACCAATAAAGATCTTATGCTTGCCACGTCGGGCAGGACGAATGTCGGTGCTGTCAGGTGAAGGGTTTGACGAGTGATACATGGTTTAGCGGCCCAATGTGTCGAGAGCCAAGTTGAGCTTTAGTACATTGACACCCGGTTCGCCAAAAATGCCTAGAAAGCGACTATCTGTGTTCTGGTTGATCAGATCTTCGAGTTGATTGGGTTGCAATTCCCGTACTGTTGCCACTCGCGTAATTTGCGCTCTAGCGGCTTCAGGCGTGATGTGAGGGTCAAGACTGGAACCAGAAGTGTAAACCAGATCAGCCGTTGGTTTAATGCCTGACTGTTTCAGTTGAGCGGTGGTTTCTTGAACTCGCTGGAGCAGATCAGGATTAGACGGAGCCAGGTTACTCGCTCCCGACACACCCGTTTTGAGCATGACAGACTCATCTTTCGTCGGCTCTGCTGTACTGTAGCTGGTAGTACTGGGACGACTACTGAAGTAGCGATCGCTCGTAAAGGGCTGCCCAATCAAAGCTGATCCGACAGGTTGACCTTGAGCGTTTGTGATGATGCTGCCATTTGCCTGAAAGGGGAAGGCGATCTGCGCAACAGCAACCATGACCAGCGGATAAATCAGAGCAGTGATGACCCAAAGCACCAGGGTCGAGCGAATGGCTCTACTTGCTTCACGTGCGAAACTCATTAGAACTTCTCCGGTGCGAACATGACAAAGAACAAATAGATGGAAAGTGTCAGAGTTCCTAGTCCCAAGAGACCTAATGACCAAGCTTGGGTGCGAGAGCATTCACTGCTACTGGCGGCGTAAACGACGGGCGCAACAACCAGGTTGAAGCTCAGTGCCAGAAATAGATATAGCGGCAGCTTCTGCCTACGCCATGCTGACCAAAGCTCTGAGATTTCCCTAAGAGTTTCAGTTGTCGTTTGAAGCGGTGGAAACGGTGGTTTTAGAGGATTGAGGTTCATAGCTACAAGGTTGTTCAAGGGTTAGGACAACGGCAAAATCAAATCGATCGCCTTGATCGCAATGAAAGGAGCAATAATGCCGCCCAGACCGTAAATCAAAATGTTCCGTTGCAGCAGTTGATCGGCAGTGAGCGGTCGGAACTGCACACCTTTTAGAGCCAGAGGAATCAGGATGGGAATAATCAGAGCGTTGTAAATCAGGGCAGAGACGATCGCCGATTGAGCACTTTTCAAGCCCATGAGGTTGAGCGCACCAATGCCAGTCGCCGCAAAGATGGTGGGAATAATTGCAAAGTACTTGGCAATATCATTCGCAACTGAGAACGTGGTCAAAGCGCCACGAGTGATGAGCAATTGTTTACCGATCGTCACCAGGTCAATGAGTTTAGTCGGGTCAGAGTCCAGATCCACCATGTTGCCGGCTTCCTTCGCTGCCTGAGTGCCAGAATTCATTGCCACCCCAACATTGGCTTGAGCCAAGGCGGGCGCGTCATTGGTGCCATCGCCAGTCATGGCAACCAACTTGCCCTGAGCCTGTTCACGGCGAATGACATCAATTTTGTCTTCAGGTGTCGCTTCAGCAATAAAATCATCCACTCCCGCTTCCTGGGCAATTACAGACGCGGTAATGCAGTTATCGCCTGTGAGCATGATGGTTTTGACACCCATGCGTCGCAGTTGGTCAAACCGCTCTCGCAGCCCAGGTTTCACAATGTCTTTGAGGTAAATCACGCCATAAATGTCGTTGCCCTGGCACACAGCGAGCGGTGTGCCACCCAGACGGGACACCCGCTCGTAAGCTTTATCCAGCGTTGCGGGAACTTGACCACCGCGTGAACGCACAAAGCCTTTAATGGCATCTACTGCTCCCTTGCGGTACTCCTTACTATCGAGGTCGGTGCCGCTCATACGGGTACGGGCAGAAAAAGCAATCCCTTCTGCGAGTTTGCCATCCAGGTCAAATTTCGCACCTAGCTTCTGGGCTAACTGAACGATCGATCGCCCTTCAGGAGTCTCATCAAAGACACTGGCAACCAAACAAACATCAGCGACATCTTGAAGATTGTGACCGTTCACAGGGATAAACTCGTCAGCTAAACGGTTTCCCAGCGTAATCGTTCCGGTTTTATCCAGAACCAGTGTATTGACATCACCACAGGCTTCTACGGCTCGTCCAGAGGTGGCAATGACATTAAACTGAGCGACCCGATCCATTCCAGCAATGCCGATCGCACTCAACAACCCGCCGATCGTGGTGGGAATCAGTGCCACCAGAAGCGAGATGAGGATAGCGATGCTGGTGCCAGAACGGAGACTGTTGCCTGCCTCTGTGCCTAAAGCGTTATCCAGGAAACCCGCAATGTAGCCAGAAATCGAAGGAGTGGTGGCGACGACAATCAGAAACACCTGAGTTAGCACGGCCAGCAAGACCGTCAGGGCAATTTCATTCGGGGTTTTGCTGCGCTCGGCTCCTTCCACTAGGGAAATCATGCGATCAATAAAGCCCTGACCGGGATCAGAGGTAATGCGGATCACCAGCTCATCGGAGAGGAGACGGGTGCCGCCTGTTACAGAACTGGCAATGTCTGTCCCTGGCTGCTTCAAAACCGGAGCCGATTCTCCAGTGATCGCCGATTCATCGACAGAGCCCAGTCCCTGCATGACTTCCCCATCGGCAGGAATCATGTCTCCCGCCATCACCTTTACCTGATCGCCCCGGCGCAACTCGGTTGAACTAAGCTCCTGAATCGAACCATCCGGCAGCATTTTACGGGCAGTCGTGTCAGAACGGGTCGATCGCAGTGCCTCTGCCTGTGCCTTGCCCCGCCCTTCTGCCATCGCTTCAGCAAAATTGGCAAATAGAACGGTGAAAAACAGGATGAGCGTGATCATGCCATTGAGTAACCGCTGTTGTCCAAGATCGCCCTGAACTGTGCCAAACAGACTGGGATTGAGCGTGACCAGCAGAGTGATGGTCGTACCTAGCCACACCACAAACATAACGGGATTTCGCACCGCCACACACGGATTGAGTTTGACAAACGCTTCTCGCATGGCCCGTTTGTAAAGCCCTTTGCGCTCTGCTTTGGGAGTATGGTTGCGCTTGTCCCGACGACCACTGGGTACGCGCATTGAACGTGAAGTTTCCGGTTTCATAGTGTCGCTTACCCAATTCCTCTCGCAATTTGAAAGGCTTCTGCAACCGGACCTAACGCCAGCACTGGCAGAAATGTGAGCGTGCCCAAGATTAAAACAACACTAGCTGTGACTCCGGTAAAGAGCCCCGTATCGGTGCGTAGTGTTCCTGCCGTTTCGGGCACCGGTTGCTTACGCACCATGCCATCTGCCAGCAGCAGCAACGACACGATAGGGATATAACGTCCTGCCAGCAGGCTAAAACTAGTGCTCAAATTCCACCAAAGGGTCGCATCGCCTAATCCTTCCAAGCCAGAGCCGTTGTTGGCAGCGGCAGAAGCGTATTCGTAAATCACCTGTGACAATCCATGAAAGCCGGGATTACTAATGCCCGCTAGTTGTCCAGACGCTGCCAGGGTAATGGCAGAAGGAAGCAAAACGGCGATTGGGTGCACCAGCAACAGGAGAAAGCTTGCCAATATCACTTCCCGTTGCTCAATCTTGCGTCCCAAAAATTCAGGCGTGCGTCCGACCAACAAACCTGTGACAAATACCGCTAGAATCAGGTAAGCAAAGAGATATGCCGTTCCTGTTCCCTGCCCACCAAACACAATTTGCAGGAACAGATTGGATAAAGTGACGAAGCCGCCATTAGGCATCAACGAGTCATGCATGCCGTTGACGGCACCACACATACTGGCAGTCGTAAACACAGCAAATAGCGCAGACTGTGCCCAGCCAAAGCGAACTTCTTTTCCTTCCAAATTTGGGCTTTGACCGCCCAACAACGTATTCACCGCAGGGTTGCCCTGGTATTCTCCGATCGCCGTAATTACAATAAAGACAACCAGGATCGCCAGCGGAATGCTATACACCAACCAGGCTTGCTTCAAGTTATTGGCGAAGAGGCCATAAGTGATGATCATTGAGGACGGAATCACGAGCATTGCAACTAGTTCAACCAGATTCGTGAAGCCATTAGGGTTCTCGAAGGGGTGCGCTGAGTTGCTGCCAAAGAAGCCGCCGCCGTTCTCGCCTAACTCTTTAATCATCTCGAAATGGGCAACGGGACCACGGGCGATCGCCTGACTAATAGTTGGATCTTCTAGCGTTGGGACAACCACTGGGCCAGCTAACGTCTCTGGTATGCCAGCCGCCATGAAAACGATCACACCCACAAGGCTGATGGGCAACAGAATGCGAGTGATGGACTGAATCAAATCGACATAGAAGTTACCCAATGGTCTGCCTGTCAACCCTCGAATGAAGGCGATCGCTACCGCAATGCCTGTTGCTGCTGAGGTAAACATCATGAAACCCAGAGCCGCAAACTGGCTGAAATAGCTGTAGGTTGTCTCGCCAGAGTAGTGCTGCTGATTCGTATTCGTTACAAAGGAAATTGCCGTATGCAAAGCTAGATCCCAGGACGGCGCACCTAAACTAGTCGGATTAAACGGTAAAACTCCCTGAAGCATAAGAATCAGGTAGATTAGCACCAGCATGACTAGGTTGCTAAACAGCACTGCCCTGGCGTATTGCCAGCCGGTCATTTCCTCGCGTGTCTGCACTCCACTCAGCTTGAAAATAATGCGATCGAGGGGATTAAGTACCGGGTCAAGAAAAGTGCGCTGCCCCCTAAATACATGCGCCATGTAGCGACCAAAAAAGGGGGTCATTGCCACTACGATCAGCAGCGTTAATCCAATCTGAATCCACCCTTGCAACATAGTTTTGTTGAACTTGAATGTGAGTCACAAGCCATTGCTGATTCGTTGTGACCTAGCAATGGCTATCACTTATTGATAATGAAACCTCAATTCAAGCATGGCAAGGTATAGAGCAGTGTTTATTATGCTTTTTGGACTATATCAATAGTCCAAAAAGCAATGTTTAGGAAGTGTTTAGATGGTGTTTAGATGGGTTCTATAACTACAAATATAAGTTGCATCTAAACGCAAACCAAGTTGTATTTCCAGAAGACTTTACTTGAAGTTAGCTAGACTTTTGAGAGTAGGGCTAGCTCAATCATTGTTCTCCGTGTTTCAGTAGCTAAATGTTGTACTCCCAACGTACTTTTCACATAAAAGACTGGCATCTCAAAACATTTTGGTTAGTGGTAGGA
The DNA here is from genome assembly GCF_014695795.1 of Phormidium sp. FACHB-592. Classification (NCBI taxonomy): domain Bacteria; kingdom Bacillati; phylum Cyanobacteriota; class Cyanophyceae; order Oscillatoriales; family Oscillatoriaceae; genus Phormidium; species Phormidium sp. FACHB-592. Next base: position 3,627 of record NZ_JACJOZ010000041.1, on the reverse strand, counting down.
CTTTTTGCAGTGGTTTTCTTTCTGGAGCTAGAAACTCCACCTGATTACGTCTTTGGCTATCTCTACATTGGTCCAATCCTACTAGCAAGTACTTACTTGAGTCGGCAAGCTACCTTTCTGCTCACGCTGGTCGCCTGTGTTCTCACCCTGATAAATATTTGGCTGCCGGGACTTGAAACTGTTGAAGTGCCGACGATCGCTAGTCGAGTGATTGCAACATTTGCGCTCATCGTGACAGGCATATTGAGCAATCGCAACCGCTTCTATCAGCAAACAGTACTCCAGCAACAAAGCAAATTAGAAGCACAGGAAAAACTGGCAAGTGTGCGAGAGGATTTCACCTCCGCCCTGACCCATGACTTAAAAACACCCCTGCTTGGGGCGATCGAGACATTAAAAGCCTTTCAACATGGCAGCTTTGGCTCGGTTGAACCGAGTCAACAGAGGGTTCTAGCAACCATGATGCGAAGTCATAAAACAACCCTACAGATGGTTGAAACCCTGTTGGATGTCTACCGAATTGACAATGAAGGCTTGCAGCTTCATCTCGTGACCGTAGATTTAGTGGCGATCGCAGAAGAAGTCACAACAACAATGACCGACCTGGCGGCCAGCCGCCGAGTTCACATTTCTCTTACCTACGGAGCCTCTGATTTCCGCCAGTTTCTCTGGGTCAAAGGCGATACTCTGCAACTCCAGCGCGTGATGGCAAACCTGCTGACCAATGCCATCAATCACTCTCCGCGTGGCGAACGGGTTGAGGTCATTCTAGAACCAGGCTCCTCGCATCAAACGGTCAAGGTCGCGGACAATGGTGCAGGTATTAAGCTAGACGAGCTTCCTCACCTTTTTGAGCGCTTTTATCAGGGACAGAGCGATCGACAGGCAAAAGGATCAGGCTTAGGGCTTTACCTATCGCGGCAAATCGTAGAAGCTCACGGCGGTACAATTTGGGCAGAGAATCGACAAGCCACTGGGGCAACCTTTGCTTTTCGGCTACCCACGTTCCCGTATAACCCTTCCCCTTCAGCTTAAGATGGCATCCCCACCACTCAAGATTCTTTTAGTCGAGGACGATGAACTCTTTCGTCTCGGTTTACGGGTGCGGCTAGAGCGAGAGTCAGGGTTAGAAATCGTGGCAGAAGCGGAGGATGGGGAAACGGCGATCCAAATGGTCAAAGCTCACTCGCTCAACATCGTCGTTTTAGATCTTGGGCTACCGGGTCTAGGCGGTATTGATGCTTGTTGGCAGATCAGACAGTTGGCTCCGAAGCTCCCAGTTTTAGTGCTCACCTCGCATACACAGAAAGCATTGATTAACCGAATTATTGAAGTTGGCGCACAAGGCTATTGCATCAAAGGTGCGCCATCACAGACTCTAATTCTTGCGATTCAATCAGTCGCCGCTGGAGCATCCTGGTGGGATTCTGCCGCTACAACTGAAATTCGCGCTGCCTTTGAAAGTAATTCCAGTGCCATGTCCGCGCATGTTTCAGATCACTCGGCTCCCGTTCTAACGCGGCGAGAACAGGAAATCCTGGCTTTGATTGCGGCTGGCAATACCAATCAGGAGATTGCTCAGATGTTATACATTGCACCAGGGACGGTGCGAGTCCATGTTCATGCCATTTTGCAGAAGCTAGACGTGCGCGACCGAACTCAGGCTGCTGTCATCGCTATTCAAAACAAATTGATTGCTCGGGACTTACTATCCGAGCACTAAAGTGCCAAATATCTTAGGTACTAATCAAACATGCATTACCCAAAATGCTTCAAGTCAGCCATGTTTTTCTCTCTACTTCTTTCTCAGCAAAGCTGTTAGCCATATGACAAGTAGTGGCTCAACCATGCTTTTCGGCTCAGGCGCTCAGCTGCATGTTGGTCACTCACTAGGCTCAGTACAGCAGCTGTTGAAGCCAGTACTAGTGGGTAGTGGTCACTAACAAAACAGCAAGCAACGCTGGTCAGTACAATCACGGTTCTTAGCGTCAGCGTGTCATGGATCGGCGGTAACGTCATCATGGTGCAGCCATCGTACTTGCACTGCAGCATGAAGGCGACCTTAAGAAAGGCTGTATTTGACGATGGTAGCGATCGCCAAGGGGGAGGCTGGCAGCAATGCGTGTCAAAGTGAGCCATGACCTCAAAAGGAAGTCCATGCGATCACTGCTACTCAGGCTCACTTGCTTCGTGTTTAGTTGCTCAACCCGCAGCTAACCAGACCACTGGCGCACTTGCACGGTTCCTCCAGGGGACAACTAACCGAGGTGAGCACCTCCGGAGGCCTGAAACAACGCCAAGTCGTTAACGAGTAGAGGTTGCTGTGAAAGCTGACAAAAAAGAGTACAGCATCACTACCCTCAAGCTCTTACCCTGCTATCGTTCCAGCCTCATTGCACTACAGGACCGCTTCGCTTCCATGAGACCATGCAGGCAGAGACACAGCAGCCATGCGGTCGAGGCACCGGTTTGGGATAAATCGACCGCATGGGAGACGTAGATCCATCCGTCCAGGGTCGATCAATAGATAAACTCTGTACAATAAATTGTTCGACAGTCTCCATATCCTGCCACTTGCCATCGAGCGAAAAGCGCTATGCATACAAGAACACTGACGGGCAAAGTTGCCTTAGTGACCGGCGCTTCGCGCGGGTTGGGCGTCGCCATCGCTCACGCCTTAGCCGATGAGGGCGCGGCTGTTGCTATCACCTACATGGCGTCGGCGGCGAAAGCAGAAGCGGTCGTGCGTGCCCTAGAACTCAAAGGCTGCAGCGCTGCAGCCTTCAAAGCCGATCAGGGTGATCCCACCCAAGCCACTCCGCTCATCCAGACTGTGATGGAACATTTTGGGAGACTGGATATCTTAGTCAATAACGCCGCTGTCGCCTATCAAGGCAAAGCCATTGACCGGCCCGACATTGACAATGCCCTGATGGACCAGATGTGGGCGATCAATGTTGGTGGCGTGATCGCCAATATCCGAGCCGCCGCCAAGGTGTTGCCCGAGGAGGGACGGATTATCAGCATTAGTTCCGGTGTGGCAACGCGTGTCGGTTTTGCCGGAGCGGCTGATTACGCGGGCACTAAGGCGGCAGTGGTCGGCTATTCCAAGGGAGCGGCACGCGATCTCGCGCCCCGCAAAATCACCGTGAATGTGGTCGCCGCTGGTTTGATGGAAACCGAAATGGCTGCTGAGGCCGGCGTTGCAGAGATGTTGTTTGCCACACTTGCCATTCAGCGTTTCGCGCGCCTAGAAGAGGTCGCTGCCGGCGTGGTGTTCCTCGCTAGTCCTGTAGCCTCTTATATCACCGGCACAGTGCTCAATGTTGAAGGCGGCTATAGTGCTTGAGGAAAGCGTCAAGACTCAACACGCCGAACCTAGTGCTGCACCTGACCCAGTCTGCATGCTGCTGTTGTCAAGATTCGTTGCTGCAACACCCCGAAAATGTTTAGTGGGTTGCTGCTACCCACAGCTAATCAAACCCTCATTCTTCGTTGCACCGTTGCTCCGGGGTGCAACTAGCCAAGGTGATCGCCCGACGTCTTTCAGCTTGCTTTGACACCCAAAGAGGCAAGGCTCTGCTCGTTTAGCAGTGTTTTTTGTGGCTCCAACTGACAGACAGGTGA
>NZ_JACJOZ010000040.1:0-3709 GCF_014695795.1 Phormidium sp. FACHB-592 | reverse complement strand
GCACCCAAGGGCTGCTACGTCCTGCTACTAACACAATGCTCAGCAGAGTCCCTATGCCTAGTGCTAGTAGGCTAATTACATATACCTGTTTCTGGTGATGCTGTAGGGCGTTGGCCGCAGTGAAACCACGCTGAGCCGAGATTCGGCCTATGTAAACACCTGCTAAAAAAGAGATTAGGGTGATGATTAATAGAAACACAAGCTCAACTGCCGTTTGGCATACGCTGTGGATGGATTGAGCCTATAGTTCCCAGATGTAAGCCGAATGATGACTAATAAGTAAAAGAGCGATCGCATTGTCCTGGCAGCGCACCAGCCATAAAACGCTTACCAGGATCGGCGTTGACCCGAGCCGCAGACACGAAGGTGCAAGTGGGGCAGAAGCCTGAGCAAGTTTGAGTGATGGCGTAGCGACGATCGCAGTGAGGCTGAGTAGACGAAGCCAAAGCCAGCCAGAGGTGTTAGGAGCGTGTTCGCTTGACCAAACCAGGATCTGGTTGAGACGGTTGCTCTTTGGGCACTGGTGACGATGGCACACTAGAGCCGTGTGCTTGTCGCCGAAACTCCCGCACCTCTGCTTTCAATTGCCGCAACAGTGCCGCATGGCGCGACTGCTCTGCTTGCTCCCAGGCATTGTCTAGCCGTTCAAAGTCACTCATCTTGCGTCTTGCCGATGCCGATTCATCCTATCCAGATTAGCGCAAGGTGAAGCTTAGGGAGACGAGTCATCGCCATCAGCAGCAACCGGAACCACGAGCCGTCTTCCTGTCATTCCGTCGCCTCTTCCGCCTGCTCGACCACCAGCAGTACCGTATTTAACTCCATCTCCAGTTGCTCGATTGTTGGCAAACTCGTCTCCAGCCGCTTGGGCAACCCACCTGTCAATTGATGGGTGGAAACGCCGATCGGCTTATTCACATCTCTCAGGGCATACTCTGCCACGGCTTTGTTCTTCGACTTGCAAAGGATGATGCCGATCGTCGGCTGGTCATCCGGGTGGCGCAGCAGATCATCCACTGCCGACACGTAAAAGTTCATCTTGCCAGAAGACTCCGGTTTGAACTCAGTCATCTTCAGGTCAATCACCACATAGCAGCGCAGCCGCAGATGGTAGAACAAGAGGTCGATGTAAAAGTCTTCGCCCCCACCTCCAGGCGATACTGACTGCCCACAAAGGCAAACCCTACTCCCAACTCTAGTAAGAACTCTCGAATGTGGTTGACCAACGCATTTTCCAAATCCCGCTCTTGGGCAGCTTCTCCTAAGCTGAGAAAATCGAAGCAATAGGGATCTTTAAGCATCTGGTGCGCTAAGTCCGATTGCGGTTGGGGTAGGGCGCGATTAAAGTTAGTGACCGCTCCCCCCAGGCGCTGATAGAGTTGACTTTCAATTTGATAGACCAGAATATTGCGGCTCCAGCCATTTTCAACGGTCTTCTGGGCATACCAAAGACGCTCAGTCTGAGACTTCAGCTTCTCCATCAAGGCAATGTTGTGATACCAAGTAATTTGTGCAAGGGGTGCTTGCACAATTGTCTCCTCTGGATAGGTTTCGGCTAAGGCTCGCATGTACTTGAGGTTGCGGGGTGAAAAGCCCTTCATCTCCGGGAATTCTTTTTGCAAGTCCTTTGCCAGTTTATCAATGACCTTCGAGCCCCAACCTTGCTGCTGCTGCCGGGTCAAAATCTCCCGTCCGATTTGCCAGTAGAGCAGCACCAGTTCGCGGTTCACTGCCAGCACTGCACGTACCTGGGCTATGCGAATCCGCTCCTTTAGCGCTCGCAGCAAGACATCATAATCGCCGCCGATGTTGGATAACTCCTTCGCCATGACTCAAACTCTTGAGACGTTGCTAGATCATAAGTTCTCATTGACCTTTTACCGTCGTTTCTGAGGTGCTTTATACAAGTGACGACTGCACCAGCAAAGCCGCCGAAGCTCTTGCACGTCAGATGCTTTTGGCGATCGCCCCCCTAGTTAGCGGCGCTTCCTGAACCGTCACAACAGACTGTAACGACCTGCACACAGCTTTTTCAGGGTTTCCAAAGCCTCTGTTTCATTGGTTTGCGACAATGTGCACCACGTTTGCTACCCTTCCACCGATTAATGGAAAACCTCTCCGTTCAGCCAGTATTATTGCATCCCACTTGAGCAGACAAGGCTTCTCCCACCCATGCTTTCTAGCCCAAACAGCAGTAGCGCAGCGTGGCTTTACCGTACTGCGACCTGGGTGTGGGGGGACACCACTCCGCACAGTTGTCGTATGAATCAGTTAGACTGCATAGCTTTGGAGCAGACAGAAGGTGACTTACTATGCCCCAACCGACCAAGCAGCAACAATTAGCAGCCCTAGCACAGGCAGAAGCAGCTTTACACTTAGCGGGCGTGAAGTGTCAGAGAGACCCACACAACAGCACCTTTCGTTTAGAGCAAGCACAGTGGCAGGCAACAGTACAAAGCCTGAGAACGCAGTTGTTTGGGCGAGGAGGGCGTTAAGGCTAATAGTTGTTTCGGTCTTCATAGTGCTGTCGCCACCGCGATACTGGACGGTGCGGGTTCTGATCGGCTTTGATTGAGGCAGTGATTGCGACCCTAAAAAACCTGATCAGTTGGCTCAGTCAGACAACCTATTTTTAAGCACAGGGAGCGTTAGTGTGGATTTACAAAACCTGAAGTGGACGAAGAACATTGTGCCGCAGAACAATGAACCCTGGGCGTACCAACCGTTTGGCAAAAGTCACTTGTTCAAGTTGGCGTGGCGAGACAATCAAGGCAATGCCGACAAACCAGCAAGAGAAGACCTGCTGCTACTGCGACAACGTGGCTACGTCACTCATTTAGTCAGAGTCCTAGATTACAAGTCAGAAAACGATGCGTGGTGTGGTGACTTCAATCTTTACCGAATTGTAGAAACACTTTGGGACATTGGTGACTGGGCTAACCCAGGCACTTTCTTTAGAGCTAGTAAGGTCTTTCGCTACGCCGCTGTGCTGAACTATGAAGGTGGAAACGCTATGTACCTGACGGACCTGCCAACTTTCAAAGCACGCTGGCAAGGGGACGACGGGCTGAAGGCATTTCAGGCGTACGTGCATATTCACCTCAACCTGGCTTAAGCAGCGCTAGCGCTAAAGCAATGCAGCAGTGGAGTTGCGTGATGAAGCGTCAATAGCGGTCAGCACAAAGCTCCCTCAAGGGGTAGAACGCCCACAGCAACGTTTTCTACCGTAAGGAATGCCCATTTTCTGACTGGACTCGACTAACGAAAGACGCAAGCGTCCTTGACTCGCACTAAGCTCGGGAAGTGGACTCCTGAGTCCAAGCAAGATATTCAATAACCGCTGACCCTCATGTGCTCAACCGCCGTGAGAGTCAGTCTTCCTGACCTCAAACCTGTAGCCATGCAAAAGCCCCTGTATGTGCAGGGGCTTCATCATTATTTAAAGCTAGTCGCTTACTTCAACGCTTAGTTAGTAAGAAGCACTCCGACGAGTCACAGCGTAGTAGATGAACAGCGCAACAATCGCGCCCAGCACAGCAACCAAGATGCCGCCCAAGCTCAGCCCGGCTGAGGTCAATGCCAGCGTACCTGTGGTCAAAAAGCTGAAGAGGCTACCACCGACAAAAGCACCGACAATACCCAGAATCATGGTGCCCAGGATGCCACCACCTTGGTGCCCAGGAAACAGCGCTTTGGCAATCGCGCCCGC
>NZ_JACJOZ010000004.1:0-9361 GCF_014695795.1 Phormidium sp. FACHB-592 | reverse complement strand
CCTGAAAATCATGAAGGCATGGTTTATGTGGTCATGATTCGGTTGATGCTGAGGCGGTTAACAAACAACCGACGAACGAGGAACTTGAAACCTGCTTAACCAGCATTTACAAACACTTTCTGAAGGCATGGTTTATGTGGTCATGATTCGGTTGATGCTGAGGCGGTTAACAAACAACCGACGAACGAGGAACTTGAAACCTGCTTAACCAGCATTTACAAACACTTTCTAAATACTGGTGGGCTAGAACATTACGAAAATCGCTGATCGTTTTCCATTCAATATTAGGACGCATTGCTTTCCAAGCATCTGGCAATCGTTGGGTGGATTCACATAACGTTTGCAGGTTCCGAATTACAGCATCCTGAGTTTTTAAATCAGCGAAGAATGCTGTTTTTCCTTCAATCGTGTAAGCCTCAATGCGATGAATAGAGTCTCTAATATGTACCAGATAGACGTGGCTATTTTTCATAGCGGTTGGGCTTCGCTTAGGATGCGGTCACGGATGAAGTAGTGCAGGGATTTTTCAGTCACAACATCGACTTTGTGCCCTAGTAGTGCTTCTAAATCTTGAATGAGTCCAACCGGGAACCAGGGACTTAATGATTCACCTAAATCCACCAGTAAATCAATGTCGCTATTAGGATGGGCTTCTCCCCGAACAACAGACCCAAAGAGCCGCACGTTTCTAGCTCCATGTCGGAGAGCGATTTCTAAAATACGATCGCGCTGCTGATGAAGGATCGCTTCGATTCTTAGGGTCTCTGGTGTTTTCATAGACAACGCCTAAACTGTCATCATTCCTGTAACTTAAATCAATCTCTTTTTCGCTTGCGATCGCGGTTGTCCCAGCATAATTAGTTTGAAGAACGATCGCCCGCTTCAGAGCATATGTTTGATTTCGCGGTGCCATAGGGGGCTTGGGAGAGGCGCGATCGTACTAATGTTCCTAGCCAATGATTGTCAATAACTTTTGTCTCTCTAGAAATGACTTTAAGTAGTTCGCTTTAAAGGATTATTAGAGCGTGTAGCATACAGCTACTTATTTGGCGAAAATTTTTGCTGAACCTCTAACCTAAGTTTTTCACAAGCAGAAGGCTTGTCAAACACATACACTCTGTCCTTGATTCCTTGATCATTTCCTTCTAGTTCTTTTACAAGAAAGAAGTAAGCTTCAAAATCTTCCGCAATATAAGCATACAAACAGCCTAGTTCTGTAATCACAAAATCTAAATCGTAAAGCATCATACTGCTCAAGCCTCGACCCAGTCTTTTAGCTTTACTACTAAGATCAATGGTAACTAAGCAAGTTGATAAAAGGCTCCCATAATTTCTATTGGATAACCCGTACGTATCTCTAATAAAATGATTTCTGTCTTTCCAGTAGGCTGTAGAGAAGATCTTCAGCTCTTCAATAGGTGCCGAGTTAAGAGCAGATGAAAGAGCGTTGAATTCTTCTTTTCTTATTTTGTTTGTGATGAAGCAGGCAAATATCTTTGCAAACAAATCAGATTTAGACATATCATCAAATTTGTCAATTTTTAGGAAGATAGTGTTATAGAGCTTATCTCTTTTTTCCTTGTCTTTCTTAAGTTCTTCAGCAAAAGCGACCCTCTGATTCTCTGTTGCTTTCTCATTAATTGTTTTGAGGAATTTCCCAATCTTATGTAAGAAAATTACATCTGGGATTGAACCCAAAGTTTTGCCAAGCTTATAAATTGAGCCTGCAACTGGTATATCTTTCAGAAGCTCACTTTCAGTCAACAGGTCAATTGCAATATCTGCTCCGTCGACACTTAATTCTAAAAAGTCTTGTTCTAATTTATTCTTGCTTTTCATTAGGATTACTGCTCTCAAGCAGCAAGAGACAATGAAATAATAGACTTTCTTCAGCCCACTTCAATGGGTTGATTAGCTGCCTGTCGTCGAGCAACTTGCATTAACAACCGCAATGCTTCGTTTACAGCGTCCTCAGTTGGAAAGGCTTGAGCTACATCGGGAGCGAGAAGCACCAGATTTGTACCTGCTCGGTAACAATCAATATATTTGCCTCTGACACCACCTTCCATTTGAGAAAGGTCATATTCAGGGCGCAATTCATCGTTCATCTCGGCATCAATTTCCTTATTCATAAAGGTTCCTAGCCGACTGAGAGACCGCGTTGGGCTTGACGATCGCGTATCCGTTCCAAACTACTTACTGGAATGGCAGAAATAAGTTGGCGCGTGTAGTCTTGTTGTGGTTCGCGGTAAATGCGCTCGGAGGGACCAATTTCTTCGATTTCGCCTTTGTTCATGACCATAATGCGATCGCTCATGAACTTCACCACGCTCAGATCATGAGAGATGAAAATGTAAGTGAGGTTGAACTCGCCTTGTAGCTCTTTCAGCAAGTTCAAGACTTGCGCCTGCACCGAAACATCCAGTGCCGAAACGGATTCGTCGCAGATGATGAATTTGGGGTTGAGGGCAAGCGATCGAGCGATACAAATCCGCTGACGTTGCCCACCCGAAAACTCGTGCGGATAGCGGTTTAAGGCATCAGCATTTAAGCCCACTCGTTCTAGTAAATAGACAGCACGTTTCTGCTGCTCCTGCCGTGCCTTCGGTTTGGCGTGAATTTGCATCGGTTCCATCACCGCTTTGCCAACCGTCATACGAGCATCCAGCGAACCAAAGGGATTTTGAAAGATAATCTGCATTTCTCGCCGCAGCCGTCGCATCTCGTTTGGCAAAAGGGCAGTCACTTCCTGATTTTCAAACCGTACCGTGCCGCTAGCAGGCTTGATGAGTTGCAAGATGGCGCGTGCCAGCGTCGATTTGCCACAGCCAGATTCGCCTACCAATCCCAGCGTTTCACCGGGATAGACATCAAAGGAGACATCCTTCACTGCCACAAAGTAACGTTTGGTTTGTCCAAAGGCACCGCGCACGGGAAACTGTACGCGCAGGTTTTGAACAGACAGTAATGGGGTTGCTTGCTGGAGTAAGGCTAGGCGCTGGTCGAGTTCGTCCTGGCTGACCTCGCGTGCGAGATGAAGTGCTCGAGCGACATCCGTTTCGCGTTCTTCAATCAGCAGTTCGCCCGATGGTGACGTGCTGACCTGCATAAAGTCTGAGACCGTGGGTAGAAGATTAAGGCGGCGATCGAGCCGAGGGCGGCAGGTCAGTAAGCCTTTCGTGTAGGGATGCTGCGGGTTTGAGTAGATCTGCAAAACGGGACCCGCTTCGACAATTTTGCCCTGATACATAACAGCAACATCATCAGCAATTTCGGCAATTAGCCCTAGGTCGTGGGTGATGAACATCATGGACATACCGCGTCGATCGCGCAAGTCCCGCAGCAGATCCAAAATCGTTGCCTGCACGGTAACATCCAGTGCGGTAGTCGGTTCATCAGCAATCAGCAGCGCAGGGTCACAGGCGATTGCCATGGCAATCATCACCCGCTGCATTTGCCCACCTGATAGCTCATGGGGATAGCGGTTGAGAAAGGCTGCCTTTTGGCGAAACACCTGCTGCTCAACCTCTGAAGCAGGCGGCAACGGCACAGTCGGATTATTGCGCTGGAGGTCTTCCACATAGCGCTGTTTCATCACCCCATCGTCTGGCAGCAGGCGCACTTCCTGAAGGCGGGCGATCGCTTCGCGTTCGGCTTCTTTCTGCGTTATTCGTTTGTGCAGACGGATTGCTTCCACAAGCTGAAATCCGATCGTGTAAACCGGATTCAGCGAACTCATAGGTTCCTGAAAAATCATTGAGATTTCGCCACCGCGGTAGTCTTCAAGCTGGCGACTGGGGATTTTAGCAAGGTCGATCGCCTGCGCCCCCCTCTCAGCACCCCAAAACAAAATTTCGCCCTTCGTTACTTTGCCAGGAGACGGCACTAAGCCCATCACCGCCAGCGATGTCACCGATTTTCCTGAACCCGATTCGCCTACAATCCCCAGCGTTTGCCCTCGTTTCACTTCAAACGAGATGCTATCCACTGCCTTGATCAATCGTCCATCCGGCTGAAACTGAACTTCAAGGTTGTTGACTTGCAGGACTGTGTCGCTCATGAGGTACCGCGAGAACTTTCCTGGATTTTAACAGCCTCTCTGGATCGATTGTGTTTAGTGACACAGGATTCAGTGTTAACTCGCTCAGTACATCTTGCTTATGGTTACAGCATCGACAGTTCGCCTGCGACTTCAAGCCGCGTCACGCTACTCATCGTCATAAAGCTTTCCGAAAGCGTTTCTGATACCGACGGGCTGATCCAGCCCATTTGCTTCAGCAGGTGAATTGCGACGGCGTATTTCGCCCGTTTTGCACCGTCCATCACTTTGATAGCTAACCCCATACCTTCACCCAAGCGCCCGATGCACTGAATACCTTCTGCTCCAGCCTTGCTGACGAGCTCACCTTCAGTCAGGCGCATTAGTTCGGTATCAAATTCGCCTTCGCCTGCCACCATGGCTGGATGGTGGGTCATCGCTCGCACTATCCGTTCCATGTCCAAACTTTCACCTGAAGCAAGACGGGCATAAAGTGAGGCAATCTGCCCTAGCTGCATAAAGTAGGTCGGGGCACCGCAGTCATCACGAGCGCTGATAAACTCTTCGGCAGGCATGCGGAGATGCTCGGCAACTTTTTGCAAAATCAATTGCTGCACTGGGTGGCTGCGCTGAAGGTAGCTGCTAAGAGGGAAATTTCGCTGTTGGCACACGGCAAGCATACCAGCGTGTTTACCAGAACAGTTATATTCCAGGCGGCTGCGCTTCCCAGTCGGTACAGGGCACTGGAGCACAGTTGGATCAACATCTGCACGCCAGAGAATGTTGAATGCCTGACGCACCTGCTCGATTGTTCCCTTGTGCGAACTACAAATAATTGCCAGGTCGCGATCGGTCAAGCCATAGCGCTCCAGTGTACCTGTCGTCGTTACGGCTAATGCTTGAAAGGGCTTTAAGGCAGAGCGCACGAAGGTTGCGGTCTCTGCACTTCCAGCCACCAGCAAATTTCGCCCTCGGTTGTCACAAATGACTGCCTGGACGAAATGCCTGGATTCGATAATACCTTCGCGCAGTAAGCGGACTTCCAGCTCTGCGGCTTGTGTGCGTCTTCCCCTAGTCATGCGTACGACTCTAACATTTGAAGGGGACGAAGGGCGGAAAAGTTTTGAGTTTCAGGTGTGGAGTGAGGAGGAAAGGCTAAGGGATAAAGTATAAAAATTTAGCCTTCAGCTTTTAGCTTTCGCCGTTTTTACAGCACATTCCATATTCCCCAGCCTGCCAGTAGCCCGATCGCCAAGATACCAAAAGTTCGTGTGAGGCGTTTGAGAACGGGTTGAATCTGGTAAGTGACCACTAGTTGATCTTGAGCGAGCATTGCTGGCGGCTTTGCCCACAGCTGACCGTCATACCAACCCGATTCTTCATAAAAAATAGTGGCGGCAGACAAACGCGATTGAATGTATGTCCAGCCTAAATACAGGCGTAAAAGCACCAGCGAAAGGCAGAGGGCAGCGCCTGCTGTACCAGCGAGGGCAAACTGAGCCGGATGTTTAGCGATCGGGAAGCTAGCGGCAGCGATCGGTCCAGCAAGTAGCCAACTCCAACCCCAAATCCAGAGCAGCTTGCGAATGTATTGCGGTAACCCAAGTGCTGACCACCGAAAAAACCAGGATTCTTTTAACTCCTGGTACTCGTTTAACGGTTGCTGCTCGAAGGGAACCGGGCAGGGAGAGACAGAAGACTTCATGACTACGCCATCCGGTAGCAAGCTGGCACACTTCACACTATAAACGACTTAAGCCAGATGAACGAGTGGCAAGCGGTGACTACTTTGCTTAGGGCTTGCGTAGGCACCATTACTCTGCGCTATTGAGGGCAAGACTGCGCTGCTCGTTCTATTTAATTTGAGCGATCGTGGCGGCGGTACGGGCGGAAACAGAGCGAGGGCTGCAAAGGTGGGATGCACTCTTGATAGCTCAACAAAAAAGATGGCTGGTTTAGTTAAAACCAGCCACCTGACACGCCTATTCACTGTCAGTGCTCCAACTAAATGGACTGAACCATGTCCCTATCAAGGTCGGTTGCGATCGAGCCCTGCAAATTATCTGGATCAACGTAATGACAAACTGCATCATTCATACAGATGAATGCCCAGCCAGCGCGATCGATATTGACTAACTTATAGGATGCTTCTTGAACGAAACAGCCTCTGTGATTGCGAGTTTCTGGCTTAACTTGAATGTTATCGAGATCATCAAAAATCATATCTAACTCCCTAGCTCTAAAGAGCGGTAAAAAGGTTTGCCGAAGAGCGCGAAGCTCTGTCTAATTAAGTAACTAAATACTATCACTGAATTCTTAGAGCACTCATTACGTTATGTAGGTAAATATAACGAGACGTAAATTGCTGAAGGTTTTCATCGTCTAAAAACTTAATTCCTAGCATTACCTTTGCGAAGAAGTGTATCGATTCAGCTTCAACACATTCAACCACTTCTTTGGTTAACTTTTCTTTACAAACCCTCTAATCTAATCAGGATGCTTCAACAGCTAGTTACACCTCCTAAAAGCCAGGAGCGGTTACTAAAGCCTGCTAACGTCACGGCTACATAGTTCTTTGAAAAGGTGAGAGGGAGCGGAAGGTGAAAAGTAAATGAGAATGAGTGATGCTATGGCTCTGGACAATCTGTGGCAGTTCGCTTCTTTCTGAAAGAGCAGTAGAAAAAGTTAGTTCTAAGAAAAACCTACTGATCTAAGCTCGAAGGTAGCTTTCGCTAAAGCATAAGAGATGCATCACTCCTAAGACCTATCAATTGCCAAGTAGTTACCGATACGACTTGAAGCTGTTTTCTGTAGATGCAAAGTATTTAGTAAGCAGCGATCAATTCAAGATTGCCAACTAAAAGTAACCGCTTGCTTGGAACTAAGGCAGAGGGCTAAATTAAGCACTACTGAGAGATCGAGTTTCGACTGCACTCGACCCGCCGCTATAGAAGACTGAGAGCATTGAGACTTCGGCATAAGCGCTCAGTCAAATGCGAAGTCGAAAGGCATCTTAATAAAGACTTACGCCCTCCTACTTATGTGAAATTTCGTAACTTGTTCTTAGCTGATGACGGGTGCTTGTACGAGGTCTTCAAAGGTGGTTTGACGTTCGCGATCGAGGTCTTGAATCCGCTGATCTTCAGCACGAATCTTTTTCTGGTAGAAGTGTCCTAAATCGGGTGCAGTCGCGCAGTCAGTCTTTTCCCAAAGGGAGATAAAATGGCGACGACGTTTTTCGCACATCACTTTTTCCATTGAGGCGACGGCAGCGCGAATGACAAGAGCCGATCGCAGCACGTTAATGTCTCCCGTTTCGTCAAGCTGGAACAGAGCGTAAATTTTGCTCATGTCGCTGGGGAAGTCGGTGCAGCGGTCTTGCAGCAGTGTCAGTAGATCCAGCGAAGGATCGGCTTCGACATCAAACCCTTCTTCTTTTAGCGCCAGAGTTTGTCGCCACAGAAAGCGGTGATGGGACAAACTGAACTCCAGATCGCGGGCTTCGAGCGCTTCAACGATCGCCGCACGGTGCAGCGGTTTATGTAGGTAAAGGCGCAGCAGTTGCGCTTCTGATTCTTCTAATAAATCGCGTTCGCTGCTGGTTTGCCACTTTTGCGATCGCCCATGCCAGCGTTCGCCGCGCACCTGAAGCCGTAAATTATCTTCTAACTGCCGCATGAGGCGACTGTTGCCCTGACTCAACAATTCAGCACATTTCTGGATGTAATGGGTACGCAGCATCGAGTTTGGCAGGTTGCCCAGCAGCTTAACGACAATCTGGACGGTGTGCTGGAACTGATCTGCCTGGTTCAGGTCTTGTCCGGCGATCGCCTGCTGAATCTGCCAGTCAAGCCAGAGAGGCGAATCATCCAATAACTGCTGATAGTCGGCTGGCGTATTCGTTTGTAGAAACTCGTCTGGATCTTTGCCAGTGGGAATATTAAGGATGCGAAGCTGCACCTCGCCCTGGTATGCCAGCGCTGCCACTTCGCCGATTGCCCGTTCTGCCGCCTGAGTACCCGCACGATCGGCATCAAAGTTAAACACAATGCGTTTGGATTCGGTGTAGCGCAAGAGTTGACGCACCTGAGCAAGGCTCAACGCTGTACCCATTGAGGCGACTACGTTAGTAATGCCAGCACTGTGGAGCGCGATGACATCAAAATAGCCTTCGACCACCACTGCCTGGTCTTGTTTGGCGATCGCCGCCCGTGCCTTATCTAGCGCAAAGAGAATATTGCCTTTATCGAATAGCTCGGTTTCAGGTGAGTTGAGGTATTTGGGCTGCTCATCGCCCAGCGATCGTCCCCCAAAGCCCACCACTCGACCCTGAAGATCGTGAATGGGAATCATGAGGCGATCGCGAAAGCGGTCATAGTAACTACCCGTTGCACCTTTGCGTGGCACAATTAGCCCTGCTCGTTCTACCAGTGCGACAGGATAGTGCTTTTGCTCCACCAGATAGCCAAACAGGGTTTCCCAACCAGCAGGCGCGTAGCCCAACTGAAACTGCTGAATCGTCGTTGCAGTCAGCTTCCGTTGCTCAGTCAGGTATGCCAGGGCTGCCTTTCCCTGCGGCTGGTTCAAAGCATGCTCAAAGAATCGTGCTGTGAGCGCGAGAATTTCATGCAACTGCTCCCGCACTGAAATCTGGCGCTGTAATTCTTGCCGTTGAGCGGGTTCTAGCGTCTGTACCGAGACTTGATAGCGCTTTGCTAGATCTAGCACCACTTCGCTAAACGAGTGTTTCCCCAACTCCATTAGAAATTTGATTGCGTTTCCACCCGCACCACAACTAAAGCAGTAGTAAAACTGCTTGCTGGGGCTGACTGTAAAGCTGGGCGTTTTGTCGTCGTGAAAGGGGCACAACCCGGTAAAGTCCTTCCCTAACTTTCGCAAGACAACGTGCTCAGACACCACATCAACGATGTCTGCCCGCTGTCGGACTTGCTCGATCGTATCGGGGTGGAGACGCGGGATGTCCATTGGAAAGAGAGTAGGGGAAATGAAGTCTCCCTATTGTCGCAAATTTCGTTGGGAAGGGGCGTATCCGTCGTAGCGTTTGGTGTGGCTCTGCTATCTTTTGACTCAGGGTAAGTAGCGGCACACTTCTTTGCAATACTTCATGCTTACAAAAAGGATTCCTTTTCTCGGTAGTGCTCAAGATGTAATGATAGAGAAGTAGAGTTGTTCTCCTCCTATGCCTGCCTGCCCCCTTTGTGCGTCCGTCAAAACGGTCAAGAACGGACGTATCCACAATGGTAAACAACGGTTCAAATGCCACGACTGCGGACGACAGTTCATCGAACAACCGACGAAGAA
>NZ_JACJOZ010000039.1:0-3194 GCF_014695795.1 Phormidium sp. FACHB-592 | reverse complement strand
TATTAGCATAGAAGTATATCAATTCTATGGGTAAGGCTTGTCCTCCCTATTCGTTCGGTAAACCGCCTATGTCTCTTGCCCATGTGATTCTGGGTCTGCTCCAACAACAGGAGCGGACAGGCTACGACCTCAAAACCGAGTGCTTTGACGATTGCATTTCCCATCTGTGGCCAGCAGATCAGGCACAGATTTATCGGACTTTAGACAAACTGGAGTCACAGGGGTGGATTACCTGTACTATTGAGATTCAGCACGATCGCCCCAATCGCAAGGTTTACCGAATTACCAAAGCAGGTGAAACAGAGTTAACCCAATGGCTCCAGACGCATCATCCGTTGCCCGTGTTGCGAGAGCCATTGCTGGTGCAACTCTATTTGGCGGCTCAGTTGCCTAACGAGGCGATCGTGGATTTGCTAGAGCAGGAACTGGAAGCACGGCAAGAAAAGTTAGCCCAGTGTGAGGCGATCGAGGCTCTATCTTTGAGTAATCCGACTGCATCGCGTGAACAAGAACTGCATCGACTGATTTTGAACTTAGTGAAGCAACGGGAACAGACTTATTTAGATTGGTTGGAAAAGGCGATACGTGCTATGCACACGCTGCGCGATCGCAACAATCCGTAGCCAATCAACGTAAATTCCTTTGAATATATTGCGATGGAAAGTCAACAGAAATTCAAGCATTGGCTACGACGTATGGAGACGGAGAGGTATGTCATCTGCGCCAGTGCTTTGCGCCTCGCCATAGCGCCCACGCAGTGCCCGCGCAGGCCTTTCCTGCGGCACGTCGGACGGAGCCAGGTAGATGCTTTGCGCAGGCGTGTTTTCTTCCGCAGCGGGCAAGGCGATCCAGAGCTGGAAGCCTTTAACCTGCGTGTCGCCAACGGGGGTGCCGAGTGCCACACGCCGTTTCCTGCCTTTATCCATTCAACACCGCCAGCCGCCAAAACGCCTTGCTGACCAGTCGTGTCCACATAGCGAAAGTTACCCTGAGTCATGAACGTCAGCGTCGCGATGCCGGAGTGCGGGTGTATGGGGAACCCTTGGTTCCCCACAGTGGCATCAAAACTGGCTAGGTCAAGAAACACGAACGGTTTTAGCAACTCGCCAAGGTCACCAGAACTTTGCGCCGCTCATGGCTGCCATGAACACCATCGGGTCCCAGTACTCGCGGTAATTGACGATCAACCCATTCTTGACAGTCACAAACGTGGCGTAGCTCATTTCATAGGGATTGCCGTTGCTGATCACCCGGCCCGACACGCTCCACTCGGCAATGGCCATGCTGGGGTCGTCGGTAGCGATGATCTTCAGCGTGGGAGTCCGCTGCACGTCGATGACGCTGGGATAGTTCTTCAAATACTCGTAGATAGCCGCTCGGCCCACCAGCTTTCTGGATGCCACGTCGGGCGCGAAGGGGAATTCGACGACGACGTTTTCGTCGCAGAGTTCAGCCCAGCCCTTAATATCTTTGGCTAGGAAAGTGTCCAGACTGCGCTTCAGCAATTGCGCTGCGGTCAGACCCTTGCCAGCCTCTTGCGTGTGTGCGGGTGTGGCGGTGACGAGCGTGACATCGCTTGTGAGATGATCTTGTTTCATGTGATGTGTCCAAGTTGGGGTTGATGATGTTGACTTGCCCCTGCGGCAAATCTCAGAGCTATCGCTCTTTCGGGCGGGGTTGCTTTCACTGATTGCGTACTTCTCTTAGGCCATCCGGGCAGCGATGCTTTCGGCCAGCATCATGGTCGGGAAAGCCGTTGCGACGGAGGGCACGTCAGGCCAGATCGAGGCATCGACGACTCGCATCAGAGGAGCCAATGCCGGAACGCATCAGGATCGCCGGGCTGACATAGGTGCCCGCTGAAAGGATGATTTCACCGGCTAGGATGATCGCTCCGCCAGCCAGTCGGACGCCTTGGGCCTGGCCATGCTCCACTAACACGGCATCGACCAGCGTCTCGTCGCGGATGGTCAGATTAGGTCGGGCACGCACCGCATCGCCCAACAAGTTCATTCTGTGTTAAGCCTCACACCCATGCGGGTATTCATCACATAGGGACCAACGCCCAGCGGCTGCCCCGTCGTAAAACCCGATGTGCGCTGGTAGCCCGCAGCCAGTGCCGACGCGATGAAGTCGCGATGCTGGTCAGACACTTCTTCATCACCGAGCTGGTGGATGGGGACGCAGCCGTCGCGGCTGTCGCCGCCAGTGCCGGAGGTACGCTCCAGCGAACGATAGAAGGCCTGCGAGCTTTGCCAGTTCAAGGCGTCGAGGTCATGCGTCTTGGCCCAGCGATCGTGGTCGTATTTCGGCACCCGCATCGCCACTGCACCGTTGATGGCAGACGAGCCACCCAGCACCTTGCCGCGGTTGAGCTGAAGCCTTCTGTCCAGCACGCCAGGCTCGCTGTAAAAGCCCCAGTCGTGCTGCGGATCGCCACCCACTAGGTCCTGGCGACGGACTGGGTCGGGATAGGCGTTTGGGGGATAGGCCTTGCCCGCTTCGATCAGCAAGACACGGCGAGATGGATCAGCACTCAGGCGATTGGTCAGCACTGCGCCGGCGGATCCGCCACCGACGATGATAACGTCAAACATTGTTTGATTTCCTTTCATTTCATTACTCCTGTAAGGTCTTCTCCGCACGGCACATGCCGTGCATTGGGGTGGCATTGGCGCGGAGGACTGGGAGTTCAATGTCACGCACAAGTTGGAAGAGTCCGCTCTGATGATCAATCAGCAGCAGCACGCTGTCATTGGAATCGATCATTGTGTCGATGGTGTTGCTCATGAGTTTGTCTCCTTTTTGATTCAAATTCATTCAACGTCATTTTTTCCTAGCTATCTGAAGTGTTGCCAGTTCTAGTGCTCAGCTTCTTTCGGAATAAGTTCAATATAGGAGACTGCCTTCAACTCGTCGTCTATAGTGAGTTAAAACTTTTACAGTACAAATTGATAGATTAACCATGCCATCGTGGAGTAGAAGGCTGACTCTAACTTAAGTTAGAAGCCGCATGCGATCGAAAGTACACCCTATAAATTGACAATGCCGCGTTTAACGGCAACAATCACCGCTTGAGTGCGATCGCTCACATCTAACTTATTCAAAATTCGATTGACATGAGATTTGACCGTGCCTTCACCGATGCTCAAAGCAGCCGCAATATCGGCATTACTCATCCCCTGTGCCAGTGA
>NZ_JACJOZ010000038.1:0-61947 GCF_014695795.1 Phormidium sp. FACHB-592 | reverse complement strand
AACCTGCACCAATCACAATGTAGTCATAGTGAGTCATGACGTTCTCCTCCTCTGTTCTCCGTAGAGGATTAATGTTGTTAGGTAGATGGGATTACTTCACAGCAGAGCTTACTGTCACAACAGAGCTTGCTGCTTCAATGATTAGGTTGGCAACCTCTCTGGGCTGAGAAATATAGGGCACATGGCTGGCTCTGATTTCAGTTGTTTTAGCACCCATTCGGTTTGCCATGAACCGCTGAAGCTCAGGGGGAATTGCCCGATCGTCTTGAGCTAAGAGGTACCAGGAGGGGATGGTTTGCCAAGCCGCGCTTTCCATTGATTGCTCAAAAGTTATGCTGGCGGCAGGCTTTTGCGTCACTGCCATCACCTGCGCTTCGACGGGTGACACGTCATGAGCAAAGACCTCGTGAAACTTCTCGCGATCGATGTAAAGGAAGCCTGCTGCATCCGGGGCAATGGCTTTGACAAGAGGGGAGGGAGCATTGCCAATTAACTGGCTAATGCTTTCATTTGGTCCTAGTGCCCAACCCGCAATATACACCAATGCTTTCACCTGCGGATTGCCAACTGCTGCGCCTGTGATTACGGCTCCACCGTAGGAGTGACCGACTGCAACAACAGGTCCGGGTTGGGACTCAATCACCCGCTTGGTCGTGGCAATGTCATCTGGTAGAGAAATCAGCGGGTTTTGCACAGCGGTCACGGTATAGCCATCCTGTAGCAACAGTGGAATGACATGTTGCCAGGATGTACCATCAGCCCAGCTGCCATGAACTAGAACGATCGACGGTTTAATTTCGTTGGACATATTAGTTATTCCTTGAATTAGTTGACGAGACACGCAGAGCAGTTTCCACTCAGTACGTGATCAATTGGCAAGAATTAGAGATTGCGATTACTTCACAGCAGAGGTTGCGGCTTCAATAATCAGGTTGGCAACCTCTTTTGGATGAGAGATATAAGCGACATGGCTAGCTTTAATCTCAGTCGTTTTAGCCCCAATTCGCTTTGCCATGAATCGCTCAAGCTCAGGATTAATGGACCGATCTTCCTGAGACACGAGATACCAGGAGGGAATTGTTTTCCAGGCTGCTTTGTCTACGGATTGCTCAAAAATTGTCTTAGCGGGTGGCTTTTGCGTCACTGCCAGCACTTGTGCCTCGGCAGGCGATACATCTTGAGCAAAGACCTCGTGAAACTTCTCGCGATCAATGTAGAGAAAGCCTGCTGCATCAGCTATCAGTGCTTCGGCGAGGGGAGGAGGGGCGTATCTGCTATTTAACTCGCTAGTGCTTTCGCCTGGCTCTGGTGCAAAGCCAGCGATATATACCAATGCTTTCACTCGTGGGTTGCCAGCCGCCGCAGATGTAATCACGTTTCCACCGTAGGAGTGACCGACTACCACAACGGGTCCCTTCTGGACATCAATTACCCGCTTGGTCATGGCAATGTCGTCTGACAGGGAAGTCAGCGGATTTTGCACAGCAGTCACGGTATAGCCATTCTTCTGCAACAGCGGAATGACGTGCTGCCAGGATGTGGCGTCGGCATTCGTACCATGAACCAGAACGATCAACGGTTTAGAGCCAGACGCTTGGGCTATTTCCTTTGAATTAACTGATGCTGGATGCATCGCGATCGATACGATAACGACAACACTAAATGCGAGTAGCCACAGCAATAATCGTTGAATGTTTTTCCATGTAAAAATCACCATTGTGATCACCTTTGTATTCCTAATACATTGCTGAAATTCCTAAAATGGGCTTTGTTGTTCGCATGATAAACTTGAGAGTTGGTGAAATTTGCAACCAGTGACATTTCGCGTTATGCCATTGCTGCTACAACCTCGTTTGTAGACAGAACTGCATTGGCAATATATCCATAGTTAATCAGTGCCGACTGATAGCCGTCGCCTAGCTCTGGATGTTGAGGAGCAGCCGTTGCATCCTTGATGACGAGAACCTCGACTCTATACTCAACCAGGTCGCGCAGGTGAGATTCGACACAGAGATTTTCCAGCATTCCCAGGAGAATCACTTTGCTAATGGAGCGCTTCCCTAGTTGCAAAATCAGGTCGTTGTTTCGCGAGCCAAAAACTTTATGAGGATTGACTATCAAGGTGACATCGGGTTGTAGTGCCGATATTAGTCAATGGCTTCCTGTCCATTGCCTGGTTGACCACTACTGTCATATCCGGCTCGTTTTCAATCATTGCAACAAGTCCTTGCCGCACAATGGCATGGTCATCAACAATCAGGACGCGAATGGCTGCGGATTGGCTCATACTGTCACCTCTCGATGCACAGATACAATGATTTCTGTTCCCTGCCCCAAGTGGCTTTGAATTGAAAGTTTTCCCCCAATCCGTTCTGCACGTTCGGTCATGCCCAACAAAGCAAACCCTTGTTTTAGGGTTGTATCATTGACTTCAAATCCTCGTCCATTATCTTTAACTCGTAAAGAGCATGTATGTTGACTCGTAGACTAGATCAATCCGGATCTCGTTTGCTCTAGCGTACTTAATGGCATTTGTAAATGCTTCTTGCCCAATTCTCAGCAGGATATTCTCAGTTTCAGGAGGTAACGCATACGGCGTGCCGCTAATCTCACAAATTAGGTGGGTCCGCTTGCAATATCCTGATGGATGCAGTCGATATATACTTTTCTGGCAATCTCTCTCTCAAACTGTGTCACATTCAGTCCTAGCTTGTCTGCGTACTCTGCCAGGTAGTCATCTCCTAGTTTCTGCCAATGATTCAATAACATCTCATGCATCTGCCAGAACTGCCCTTGTGCTGACGCTGCTGTGTACAAAGCTGTTTCTGAATGGTTTGAATTAAAGCATAAAGTTCTCCACATTAAGGTCATTGATAATCTCCATACGTAACCAGCGCAACTTTGGCATCTAATGATCCTTGTCGAGGATCTCGTTCACACGGTAGTACAGCTAATTGGTTGCTACTGCTGATTACTTCAACAGAAACATTATGATTCATTCTTAAACCTCTGAAGGGAAATAAGTCCCTGTGTAGAAGGTACCGTTCGATTCCTTTGCTTCAACTCCTATTGTTAGTCTGTATGGCTTACCATACCAGGCAAATCTAGGGCTGTCTTCAAATCAGAGTCTACATTTAAATAGCAGAATGACCATAAATAAATAGCCTGTGGTACCGGCATAACCTAGACTTAAGTTCAGTTTTTTCTCAAACTTAAGTTGGTACGAAGGGCTTAAAGGCTAGCAATTCCTCGTTTAAGAGCAATAATTGTTGCCTGGACGCGGTCTTTTGCTCCCAGCTTGCTTAGGATTCGGCTGATGTTGGATTTGACCGTGCTTTCGCTAATGTTTAAAGTCGTACCGATTTCCAGATTATTCATACCCTGAGCGACCAATCGAAGTATCTCTAACTCACGATCGCTCAACTCCGGACTGCTCATTCGCTGGATCAATTTAGCAGCCACATTCGGTGGAATATATTGCTGCCCATCGTGAACAGTACGAATGGCGGTTCGTAGCTCACTCGGTTTACAATCCTTCAGCAGATAGCCCTTTGCACCTGCCCGCAAGCCACGATAAATTTCCTCATCGCCATCATAGGTAGTCAAGACAATAATGCGAGCCATATTGAATTCTGCACAAATGGATGCGATCGCTGCTACTCCATCTATTTGAGGCATCCGCAAGTCCATCAGAGTGACATCGGGCTGTATTCGACGAAAGAGGTCGATCCCTTCGATGCCATTGCTGGCTCTACCCACCACCGTCATATTCGCCTCTTTGTTGATGATGTTAACCAGTCCTTGCTGGAAGATGACATGATCATCCACAATTAGAACTCGAATCGCAGTTCTCTGATCCACATTTGTCTGACGCAAGACTACCTACTCCCGACTCACGACAACAACAACTTCTGTACCTTGACCCGGTTGGCTTTGAATGACTAACTCACCCCTCATTTGCTCAACTCGTTCACTCATTCCCAGTAACCCAAAACCTTGACTGAGAGAAATTTGATTAACGTCAAAACCCCTTCCATCGTCTTTGATTCGCAATAAACACTGTGTCTCCTCGTACTCCAACTCAACCTGAATTGCTGTAGCATGAGCGTGTTTAACAGCGTTCGTGAGCGCTTCCTGTCCAACGCGCAACAGGTTATCTTCAACATCTGAGGACAACACATAGATTGCTCCAGTGACCTCACAGCTTACTTGAATATTGGTGGAAGATTTTATATCGGCGGTGAGACGGTTCAAGGCACAATACAAGTCCCCCTCCTCTAGCAGTTTCGGTCGCAGAGCAGTAACCGAGCGACGAGCTTCAGTGAGTCCACTACTGGCTAATTCTTCTACCGTTCGCAGATAGGTTTGGAGTGTTTCTAGATTTTGCGGGGCAAGTTCTGTAACGCTCTCTGCGACGGCGGCTGTGTGCATGATGATACTTGTGAAGGCTTGGGCTAGCGTATCGTGTATTTCTCTTGCCATGCGGTTGCGCTCGTTGAGGATGGATGCTTTCTGTTCCTGCTGACGCTCCCGCAGAGCCGCATTTCGCTGTTGGGTGACATCTGTGACTAAACCGTAGTAGCCTCGAACTTGATGATTGGCATCAAAATCAGGAATGAGAGAACCACTGACATAGCGATCGCCAAAAGGATAGGGCAATTCCGCTTCGTAGAGTGTAAGCTGTCCTGCTAGAACTTGATCAATATAAGGTTGAGCAACTTGATAAGCGGCTTCTCCAATGATCTCACGAATGTGCCTACTGAGAATTTCGTCCCGGCTACAGCCAAACCAGTCCTCATAGGTCTGGTTGACAAACCGATAGCGCAAATCGGCATCGACGTAGCTGATGCATACGGGTAGAGCGTTGGTAATCAATCGAAGTTGCTGTTCTCGCTCACGCAGTTCTGCTTCGCTTTCTTGTAACGCTGCCGTTCGTTCTGCGACTTGTTGCTCTAAGGTGCGATTGTAATCAGCTAACAGTTTTTCTGCCTGTTTACGCTCGGTAATGTCTTGAAAGGCTGCGATCGCATAAGCCACATTACCCTGTTCGTCAAACACGGGAGTGCCCCACACCTCAACGGGAATGACTGCGTTATTCTGATGAATTTCTAAATCGTTAGCTGTTGTCCGTTCACCACTCAATGCTCGAATAGATGGCAACCTCTCAGTAGGATAGGGTTGCTTTGTTCCTGCCAGATAAACCTGATAAACCTGTGTAAGCTGATCTAGAGCTACAGACGGATCACTTCCTTTGCCCACTAATTGAATCCCTCGCTGATTCATGTAGTAAGGGCGACCTACGGCATCTAATATGCTAATTCCCACTGGAATTGCTTCGAGGAATTGAGTGATTCGACTTTCGCTGGCGCGTAGCTTTGAGTAGAGTTTAGCGTTCTCGATCGCAATGGCTGCTTGAGTCGATAGTAGATGTAAGAGTTGCAATCGCTCTGGTGTAAACGCCCCAGTTGCTAATTGATTCTCCAGATACAACACACCAACGAGCTTACTTTGATTCAGCAGCGACAAACAGAGAAGCGATTGAGTTTGGTTATGTTGAATGTAAGGATCATTGATGAAATTCCCCTCACGAGCTGCATCATTCAGAATTACAGCTTCATGAGTCCGGATCACGTACTGAATAACGGATTCGGGTACGCGAGTTGCCATTGGAACTGATTGCAGCACTTGCGTCATACAGACCTGCTCACTATCAGCCAGTTCACAAGACGCTTCGATTCTCCATTCGCCTAAACTTTCCAAAAATAGACAACCAGTTTGTGCTCCCGCATTCTCGATTAGGAGCTGCATCAAAGAACTGAGCAACTGCTCCAGTTCAATTTCACTCGAAATTGCCTGAGCTGCTTTCATCACTGTTGCTAAATCCAAAGCAATATGTGAGGTATTTGAAGTGGTTCCAGCAGTAGTGCGAATTGACGTATCAGCAACACCCGATGACTGAGGAAAAAACTGGGGATAGCGAGTCTCTAAATCTTTGACTTTTGCAGTTGCTCCCCACCGCTCATAGCAGTAATGGGATTCCTTCATATAGAGCTGAGCAAACCTTTCTCGACCACGAGCCAGGTAATGTTTGGCAGCTAACTCATAGCTCAAGGCTTCTTCTTGAAGATACTCATTTTCTTTAGCACGTTGAATGGCTTGTTCATAAAACCCCTCTGCTTCAAAAAACTGACCCGAAACTCGCGCTTTCTCTGCCTCAACTAACTGAAATTTATGCAAAAAGTTCATGGGGGCGTGGTATGCCCATTTTTGCATCTTCTCCTGGTTAGCGTTGACGCGACTTAACCAGACTTCTTTTTCAGAGTTTGAAGCATTTGCTAACAAGCTCAGAACTATTAGGGAGTCATAGAAATAAAATATAGCAACAGAGATTAATCCTGTGGCTGCACTTAAATACGGTTCTGCCAAAGTAGCCGTTTTTGCAGCTTGCTCATACTCCCCGAACAGATAGCATAGAATCAGCTTATTTAAGTAAAACCAGTGAAGGCTAGTTCCATCCTTGACCGCGATCGTCCATGATAGTGCTTGCTCTTCGTCATAGAGACAACCCACTAAGCGACTTGGATTTTCAGATTGACCTCGCAGATTAAGGATTGTTTGTTGCAACATTGCCAGATAGGTGGCAGGAATCTCTCGTCTAATTTGATGGGTGGCTTTACGATAAATTGCTGTTTTTTGTTCCAGTTCTGTCAGTTCTTGTCCTGCAAAAAAGGGGTAATAACATACGTTAACTGCACAATAACTCGCATATTCAAACTCTCCACTTTCTATACCGCTTTGATAAGCTTCAGCTAAACTAGGAAGCGTCTCTTTAAGGTGGGCTTTCCGGTAAATGATACTAGAATTTACCATCAGCAATGCTTTAAAGCTGCCTCTCTTGTTATTTGATCGTTTCGCTAAATTTAAGGATAATTTGCCAAATCGATAGCCCAATTCAAAGTCTTGTACAACTCTACATAGCGTCATGCCATAGGCAGCATAACCAAGCAGCGACCACATCGCGTTTCCATAGGCGATTGATAAATTCACCATCTTGCACACAATCAGCACTAGCAGAGCGGGTGACACACTATAAGCCGAACCCAGTGTGCTGGCTAAAATATAGATTGCTGCCAGTGGTGCAGGTTCAGTCATCTCTGGCAGATCAATCAAATCTTCGATTTCCCACCCAGCCAATCGTGACGCGGTTTCCTCTAATTCTGCTTGAACATCTAACTGACTTGGAGCTTCCACTAAACGAATTCCTAAAAGTTGCAGCACTTCCAAGCCAGTTTTCAGGGCTTCTTTAGAGTCTCCCCGCGACATTCATGCTTGAATCCTGCTATCGTAAACTTTCACTGTGTCTAGCACCATCTTCGCACGGTTAAGCACTGCTTCTACAAGCCGCTCCATCTCGTCAAAGTGACCACTGAGGTATGCTGCCTCTGCTGCCTCTGAATGCAACGCCAAAGTTAGGTCATACTCATACTGCCAACTGTCCACATCAAGTAATTTAAGCCCTGTATTGAAATACTTGAAAGCTGCTTCATAAGCCGTCGCTGCCAGCGCTTTCTGACCTGCTTGCAAATTTAGTGTGGCAATCTCATTCCGTTTAGCTTGCTCAGTGATTAACTCAGTTCCACAATTCAGATGGTCAACAATTTCAAATAACCGCTCTGCTCGCTGCTCTGGCAACGTCTTTTCGAGTAAATTACGACCGATTTGCAGATGTACGCCTTGTTTCTGCGACTCATCGAGTAGAGCATAAGCAGCTTGCTGGACGCGATCGTGCAAGAACTTATAGTCCTGAACTAACAAGTCTTCGTCTAATCCAGAGATAGGTTGAATAAATCCCGCCTGTACCGCTGTTAATAAGTTCTGAAAAACGGTTGTAGGGGATTGCCCACATACGATCGCCAACGTCTCCAAATCAAATTCAGCCCCGATGCAAGCGGCTAATTGCAGAATTTGCTGTGTCACCTCTGGTAGTTTCTTTAACTTACTCAGCAACAACTCCACAACATTATCGGTAATATTCTGAGCTTCAATCTGAGTGATGTCCCACTGCCAGGTTCGTTGCTCGGTATTAAAGTGCAACAAATTTTCGCTGTGCAACGATCGCAAAAATTCGCCCACAAAAAAGGGATTACCTGCCGTTTTACACAACACTAACTGAGCTAAGGAACGAACCGTGCCTAGATGCTGTTGCATTGAATCAGCAATTAACTGATTCAATGGCTCTAGCGTTAAAGAGTTTAAGGCAATTTTCTGAAATATTACTCCTTGCTTCCGTAATTGCTTCAACATCAATGCGAGTGGGTGGGTTAAATCTACTTCATGATCTCGATAAGCTCCGATCAAAAGTAGGTGTTGAGCTTGATCATCCAATAGTATCAGTTCGATTAACTTCAACGTAGCAGAGTCAATCCACTGCAAATCATCCAGGAAGATTACCAACGGATGTTTTTTAGAGCAGAATACTCGTATAAACTGCTGAAAGACGCGATTGAAGCGATTCTGTGCTTCTGTTGCCCCAACCTCTGGCACAGGTGTTTGCTTACCAATAATTAACTCTACTTCCGGAATGACATCAATGATCAGTTGTCCGTTGCTACCTAATGCAGTAAGTAGGTGCGATCGCCACTGTTGCAACTGCGCGTCTGGTTCTCCAAGTAGTTGCTGCACCAACTTTTGCAGAGCATCCACAATTGCACTGTAGGGAATGTTGCGCCCAAATTGGTCAAACTTACCAGAGATGAAATAGCCATGCTTAATAGTGATGGGCTTGTAGAGTTCTTGCACTAAAGCTGATTTGCCAACTCCAGCATAGCCAGAGATCAATATCATCTCGACTTTGAGAGAAGAATTTTCTGCATTCCTCATTCCAGCTATTCTGTCGAACGCTGCCAACAATGCTGCAATTTCTGCTTCACGTCCATACAACTTTTGGGGAATGTGAAACTGATCAGAAACATCTTGTAAACCCAGTTGGATACTGCCAATTTGACTTGTTTTTGTCAGTTGTGCTGCACAATGTTCTAAATCTGCTTTGATGCCCCAAGCACTTCGATAGCGATCTTCTGCATTTTTTGCCATCAATTTCATCACAATGTCTGAGACAGCTTTAGGGATTGCTGCATTCAGTTCATGCACTGGAACAGGCTGTTTAGCAATATGACAATGAACTAGCTCTAGGATGTCTGTGGTGGGAAACGGCAGTTGTCCAGTCAGCAGTTCGTAGAAGGTGACACCCAGCGAGTAAAAATCGGTGCGGTAGTCCAGCAAGCGGTTCATGCGTCCGGTTTGCTCTGGAGAGAGATAGGCGAGTGTACCTTCCAAACCATGAGGACTTTTGAATAACGGATTGGTGCGGTTAAATCGGGTGGCAATGCCAAAGTCAATGATTTTAACAACGCCCGTTTCTAAGTTAAGGACAATGTTGCCAGGATTGATATCCTTATGAATAACTCCAGCACCGTGGATCCTGCTGAGAATGCCAGTGAGGTCGATCGCTAGCTGTAGAAATGCAGATAAGGACATTGGAGAAAAGTCTGGACGTTGCTGCATCCACTTTTCGAGAGATTCTCCACCAAAATCCTCTAAAAAAATGACGAGTGTGCGTTGATACTCCTGTTGGCTATGTGCCTTGATTACGCCTTCTAGATTAAGGGAGCGAGTAATCTGGTATTCCTGTTTGTAGCGCGTTAGTTCTTGAGGAGAAGGATAATTCTGCTTGAGCAGTTTGACGACGACTGCACGATTATCGTGCGCTCTAATGCCACGGTACACTA
The DNA here is from genome assembly GCF_014695795.1 of Phormidium sp. FACHB-592. Classification (NCBI taxonomy): domain Bacteria; kingdom Bacillati; phylum Cyanobacteriota; class Cyanophyceae; order Oscillatoriales; family Oscillatoriaceae; genus Phormidium; species Phormidium sp. FACHB-592. The sequence goes on along the minus strand of NZ_JACJOZ010000038.1, from coordinate 52,159 downwards.
GAGACACGGAACTCTCATAGATTTTACTGTGGATGGCAACTCCAGGTAGGGCAATCATCATTTGAACTCTCCGCATGAACTCATGCCTTGCATCTAGCAATTTACCGCACTCATTCAGTGGTAGCAATCACCCAGGGTATTCTTCCAGTCTTTATCGTCGATGGCATTGGTAAAAGTAAGTTGGCAGCCAAGCTAGTGCGGCAGATTGAACCCTCTTTTGTTACTTGATGGGAAGAAATTAGATTTGAGTAGATGGGTTCAGATCAAAGAGATGACTGAGTTACGGCAACCTGTTGCAACGATTGGTTTCATTGATGACTATTGTCTCCACTACCACTCAGTATTTGGCAATGTACAAACTTACAGGGCTTAAAGACGGACAGAGCCTCCATCACTTTTTGCGCGATGCGACCTGGCAGGTTGAACAACTCAGAGCAATTCGGTTGTACCTGATTTAACAGCAGATTGGTGAGCGAGCAATCAGTTTGTGCATTGATGAAACTGGAGACCCCAAGAAGAAGGGCAAGGCAACAGACTATGTAGCGAAACAGTACATTGGCAATCTAGGTAAAACTGCCAATGGGGTAGTCAGTGTCAATGCTTATACTGTAGTAGACGGTCTCACTTATCCACTCCTATTCAAGATTTACAAGCCGAAGTTCCGTCTGAAAGGCAGCGATGAATATCAATCGAAACCTCAGATTGCCATTGAGATGATTCGAGAAATTAAAGCTATGGGCTTGAAGATTGAGCGGATACTAGCCAACAGTTTGTACGGCGAAAGTAGCGATGTAATCTGCGCATTAACGAAGCTGAAGCTGCCCTACATTGTGGCAATTCGCTCCAACCATGGGGTGCTGATGCCGAAAGGACAGCGAGTTCGTTACAACCGCTGGCGGACCTATGACCAACCATTAGCTCAACATCCAACACAACGTCACTACATTCGCGAAATCATTTTCGGTACGCGCCGCTCAGTTCGCTACTACCAAATCACTAAAGGCAGCACTGACAACCCAGACCGAGCCGACAGTTGGTTCATCATGACCCACTTAGGAGGAAACATCATCTTAGGAATTGGGAATCAGTACACCTTGAGAACTCGGATTGAGTATGGATTTAAGCAAGTGAGTCATGAACTGGGATGGCACGACTATTTGATTGACCGATTACAGAAGCATTGAACGTTGGTGGAAGTTAGTTTTTAGTGCCTACTTGCTGGTAAACTTGCACGCAGAACAGTTGAAGCAACAGGGGCAAGTTAAGCGGGATGATACCACCGGAGTGAATCCACAACTGTTGCCCTTTAGCCAGCATCGCTACTGGGAGCTGGGAATCACTTGGAAAAGTACATTGAACAATCTGCGCTTACTGCTGCAACCATACTGGTGTTGGTGTTAGTTAGAGGAATGGTTACACGTGTTTCCTGTTGCTGGGCTTAAGCATGCTTTGCATCATTTGATGGACAAGATGGATACCTTTCGCATTCTTCCATTTCCAATCTTGAAGTTGGCTTGAAATACATTTGATTGCTTATTTCTCTACCCCAGTAATAACAAAAGAGGGTTGAATCTGAATTTGAGGTTGTGCTGTAGCGATCGCTAACAATGGAACTGATCGTAGAACAATTGCTCATCCAATTTGGCTATCTTCCAATGCGATGTTTTACAATTTCAACTGGCTTTCTTCCTATTTTCCTCTGCTCCATTTCTGCTCTTGCTCTCTCCAGCAAACTATTTTTGCTATTTGGCTAACATAAGCTCTAACTTTGTCCTTACCCTGCTCTCTGTGAATCTGCGCCACATATGGGCTACCCAAAATCAGCATCAGATCCAGATGAATCCACGAGCAGGTTGATCGCTGAATACACCAATTGCATTCGCTGTGCAAGGAGCGATCAAAAAGCTTTCACCCGCACCGAGTACAAACTTGTCCTCACCAGCCCAAACGGTGAACTACCCCTCCAGCACATAGAGTTGTTCCGAATAGCGCGTGTGACGATGGAGCGGTGTTTGTGTACCCGGTGGAAGGTAGCCTTCGATCAGATCGTACTGACTACTAGTTGTGGTGTGATCGACAAGGATAGTAAGGCGAGAACCAAAAAGTCAGAAAGATTGTGTCATGAAATTGCTCCGATTAATGAACGTTTCAATGAACGTTTCTGGAGGCTCAATGAATGTGAAATGTCCGCCGTCGATCGCTGCTTCAAAGATTTCCAACTCAGAGTTAGGAATGGCTTGATTGATCCAGCCCTGCAATTCTTTCCAACTAACGCAGTGACCTGAATGCCGCACGGATTTCCTCGGAGAAGAGCTGCGGCTGTTCCCACGCCGCGAAATGACCGCCTTTATCGGCTTCATGGAAGTAGATCAGATTGCGATAAGCGCGCCGAGCCCAGGTCTCTGGTGCTCGATATATCTCCCCCGGAAATACCGTGATGGCTACTGGAAGCGAGATCTCGTTGGTCTTCTGCGCGATCGCATTCAAGAGGCTGTTCTTGTTCTCCCAGTACAATCGAGCTGACGAGACTGCGCTGTTCGTCAACCAGTACAGCGTGATATCGTCCAGCACCTCGTCTTTCGTCGGGGACTTTGCGGAATCGCTGCTGCTGCTTGTCCACTGGGTGAAGCCTGGATGCCCGAGCAGCCATGCCGCAAGTCCGATCGGTGAGTCCGTTATGCCATACCCGATCGTCTGCGGTCGCGTGCCCATGATCACGGCGTAGGCCCGTTCTTTCTTATTGAAGGTGTCGAGTGAGTCGAACGCTGCCCGTTCCTTCTCGGAGAGCCCCGCTGGCGCAGGTCCGCCGCTGGCGAGCACCGGGGCTACATCGGGCGGAATCGTTGCTGGCAAGTTGAGGTGGATGCCGAGTAATCCTGCCGGTGCCTGACGCGCCATGGCGCTAGTGATAGGGGATCCCCAGTCGCCGCCCTGAGCGACGTAGCGGGTGTACCCGAGGCGCTGCATCAGCTCCGCCCAGGCTCGCGCGATGCGATCAGGATCCCAACCGATGCCCGTCGGCTTGCCGGAGAAGCCGTAGCCGGGAATTGACGGGATAACCAGGTCGAAGGCGTCCTCCGGACTACTCCCATAGGCGGTCGGGTCAGTCAGCGGGCCGATGATCTTTAGCTGTTCAATGACCGATCCGGGCCATCCGTGCGTGACGAGCAACGGCAACGCGTTCGGATGTTTGGAGCGGACGTGGATAAAGTGAATGTCCAAGCCGTCGATGTTCGTGATGAACTGCGGTAGAGCATTCAACTTTGCCTCAGCTTTCCGCCAGTCGTACTTCGTTCCCCAGTAACGGACGAGCTCTTTCATCGTCGCCAGTTGCACACCCTGCGACTGGTCAGTGACAGTCTCCTTGTCAGGCCAGCGGGTTGCTGCAATGCGTTGGCGGAGATCGTCGATCGCCGCTTGTGGGACATGGACCCGGAAGCGGCGGATGGCGTTGTCTGCCGTCGCTTTGTCCACAACCTGAGCTTGTGCGATCGTCTGGGCGGATTGCTGCGCAAGCACGCGAGCGGGGGGAGCCAGAAATATCGCTGCCGCCAAGAGTGCGAAGAGGAGTCGCGAGAGGATGAAGGCACCTGAGGTGCGGGCTTTGGTTTTGTAATGTATTTTTTTCAGTTTAGTCATGGGGTTGTCTCTTGGCTGCAAATTGTCCGTCTCACAACTCAGTCTCAACCCGATCAGTAACCGTCAACATCGACGACAGCTTTAGCAAACTCCTGTGGTGCTTCTTGCGGTAGGTTGTGCCCGATGCCGCCTTTGATCGTGCGGTGCAAATATTTGCCCGAAAATTTCTTGGTGTAGGAACTGGGATCTGGATGCGGCGCGCCGTTGGCATCACTCTCCAGCGTGATGGTAGGTACGGCGATCATGGGGAATGTGGCGAGTCGCTTCTCAAACTCGTCATACTTCGACTCGCCTTCAGCTAGTCCGAGCCGCCAGCGGTAGTTGTGAACCACAATGCTGACGTGATCCGGATTGTCGAAGGCCATGGCGCTGCGATCGAACGTCGCGTCATCAAAGTTCCATTTCGGCGAGGCAAGTCGCCAGATCAGCTTGTTGAAATCGTGCCGATATTTTTCATAACCCGCGCGCCCGCGTTCCGTCGCAAAATAAAATTGGTACCACCATTCGAGTTCGGCCTGTGGCGGCAGCGGCATCTTATTGGCTTCAAGGCTGCCGATCAAATAACCGCTCACGGAAACGAGAGCTTTGCAGCGATCGGTCCAGAGCGCCGCGATAATGTTGGCGGTGCGCGCGCCCCAATCATAACCAGCGATGATCGCCTTCTCGATCTTGAGCGCATCCATCAACGCGATAATATCGACTGCAAGTGCCGACTGCTGCCCATTGCGAACCGTTTCGTTGGAAAGAAAGCGCGTCGTGCCATAGCCGCGCAGATACGGGATGATCACCCGGTACCCCGCCGACGCCAACAACGGGGCGACATCGACATAGCTGTGAATGTCGTAGGGCCATCCGTGCAGGAGGATTACTGGACGACCGTTTGCGGGGCCCGCCTCAGCATATCCGACATTCAGAACACCGGCATCGACCTGCTTGAGTGGGCCGAACGACTTGTTTGTTCCTGGCTTCATCATGGGTAGAACAGCTGGTTTTGTTTGGCTCTGTGCGTTGGCAGAAGCGAATAGTCCTAGCTGTGTAGTCGCAATGGTCATGGCTGCAATGCCCAAAAAGCGGCGGCGTTGATGGTTGATTTTGTCGGACATTTTCTAATCCTGTTCGCCGATCGTTTGGGCGTAAGTTTTGCCGTACGGGTAGAAGAGTTCCTTACGACCTTCCTGCCACGCCGCTTTCAGTTCAGAGGTTGTGATGTCCCAGTCCGGTCGGCATTTCTTGAGCACGGCGCGCAGGTCCTGGCGCAGCTCTTCGATAGTGGGTCGACCGAAGAACCAGTAGCCCATGTAGATTTTGTAAATGACCAGACCTGGCTCCAGGACGATCGTGTAGGGGATCATGGGGTTATGCAGCGGGTCCGTGTATTCGGCAATGTCGAGGTCTTTTTGGATTTTGCGTCCCGCGTCGGAGAGGAAGGGCCAGTGGGCACCGACACCGCTGCGATATTCATTCGTTTCCGTGATGTTGTCAGTACTAATCGTGACCAGCCGGCAATAGCCGACCTCGATCTCACGATGGAGTTGAACCAGCCCTTCAGCCTGACGACGGTCCTTGGGGCAGTACCCTCCGCGGCTGAGAACGAGAACCATCGGATGTTGTCCTTGCAGCTCGGAGAGCTTGCGGCGCTTTGTGGTGTGGTCGGGCAGTTCGTAGTCGGGGAAAACCGCCCCTGGAACAATGTCAGATCGCATAGGAAATTCTCCTGAGGAATGGCAATTAAATAAGTTCGATAGTTGGTACGGGCGGGTTTTGCCGTCAAATCTATTGCAGGGGGCAGATTGGTCTGCTAAACCCGCCCGTACAGTTTGGGAATTTATTAAATCCACGAATTCTTAATGGTTTCATGTTCGTTGCCAAGCATTTTTAGAGATCAATTACCGTGTCTTCCTGCGGGCGCGCGCAGCAAATCAATAGATTTCCGACTGCTGGAGCATCGAGCGGTTCGGGGTCATAGTTCACCGATCCGGAAATCAGCCCAGACTCACACATATGGCAAACTCCGGTTCGACAAGACCAGCGTACTGGCACATCACAAGCTTCCGCGAGTTCCAACAGGCTCTGGAACCTGGAGTCCCAGGCAACCGTGAGCCCAGTGCGGGCAAATGAAACACTTGGACCTGCACCGACGGGACCCGTTGGCGCGTGCGGTGCCCGCTGCGATGCCCCCCTTACACCCGGTGTGATGGACTTGCCGGAACCGAAAGCCTCAGTGTGAATGCGATCGAGTGCCACACCCCTATCAGCCAATCCAGTGGTGAAGTCTGCAAGAAACGGGGATGGTCCGCACAAATAAAAATCAGATTCGAGGGGAACACCCAATGCTTCCAGGACAGTTACCGACAAGCGTCCGGTTGCATCGAAATCGGAACCCGATTGGTCAGTTGGATCAGGCTGGCTGTACTGCACATGGCTGTGGGCGTTCGGTAGCTTAGCCAGCAGATCGCGGGCTTCCTGGGCAAAGGGATGTTCTCCACCGTTTCGCGCGCCAAAAATCCACCAGACTGGGCGCACGGATGCCTGGGCTACTAGCGCATGGAGCATGGACAGCACCGGAGTCACGCCGACGCCCACACTTAATAGCACCACAGGACGATCGCCCGATCGCAGGGTGAAAGCACCTCGAGGTTCGCTAACATCCAGCACGTCGCCGGGACGAAGCTGGGTGCTGACGTAGGTGCTGGCAACTCCGTGCGGCTCCTGCTTAACGCTGATGCGATAATGACCCGCATCAGGCAGACCAGACAGTGAGTAGCTACGTAAGACCGGAGGCGTATCCGCTTGAGGACGAAGTCGTAACACCACGAACTGCCCGGCTTGAGGAACGGTGAGTGGACGATCGTCCGTCGGCTCCAGCACCAGCGAGACCACCTGGCTGCTCTCGCGATCGATGCGAGCCACCTTTAAAGGCCGGAATCCAGGCGTAGCGGTAGCCATCTGTTCCGGTGCAACTAGCCCTGCATTGCCTGTACGCGACCCGGATTGTGCCATCTGCTGGAGAATCGCCTCAAAAGAAGACTGCCAGCCAGGGCTCAGAGCTGGGATACGCAGCGCCCGCTCAATGTCTCCCTTGGCAGCTCCGGGAAGATAGAGCAGCGCATCAACCGAGGCGACAGTCAGGCGCTCCGGACCCTCAGCCACTTGAACGATTTCGTCGCCAGCGCCGACCTCGCCCTCTTCGATCACGCGAAAGTAAAACCCTGGGCGGCGATGCTTCACCAGCAGAGATGGCATTCTGGGATCATCCATGCGAATGCCAACCCGATAGCAGGTTACACGCGGCTGTGTGACCTCAAACAGCGCTCCACCAATCCGGTAGCGATCGCCGATGCAGACCTCACTATCAGCCAACCCCTCTACCGTGAAATTTTCGCCAAATTGCCCAAATGTGAAATCGTTCCGCTTCAGTTCGCGTTCCCAGTAGCGATAAGACTCTATCTGGTAGACGAACACAGCGCGCTGCTCACCACCGTGACCGGCCAGATCACCCTGAGCATCGCCATCGACGTTGAGCCGCCGCACCAGACGACGGCCTTGAACTGGCTCCTTCCACACTGACGTGTACACGGTCTGCCCACGCCATGAAATCTCGCGAGGAAGACCGACGTTGACTGATAACAATCTTGCCATGGAGACTATCTCCTATTTCCGGTTGGGATTCTTCTAAAGCAGCAGACTGCGTACTTGGCGATCGGTTGCTTAATCACGCAGGTAATGGCAGGTATATCCGCCGGGATGCTTGCGCAGGTAGTCCTGGTGGTACTCCTCAGCGCTGTACCAGGTCGCGGCGGGTTCGATGCTCGTGGTAACCGACCGCTTCCAGCGTCCCGACGCGGCGACACGCGCGATGACGCGTTCCGCGATTGCCTGCTGCTCCTCCGTCTGCGGAAAGATCGCCGAGCGGTACTGCGTCCCAATGTCGTTGCCCTGGCGGTTGAGTGTCGTGGGGTCGTGCAGGCGGAAGAACCAGCGATCAAGCAGCTCCTCGAAGCTAAGCACCGCTGGATCGAAGGTGACGCGGACCGCCTCGGCGTGTCCGGACTGGCTGTCGTGCGTGTCCTCGTACGTTGGGTTCTCAAGCCAGCCGCCCGTGTAGCCGGCCTCGGTGTCGATCACGCCGGGCACCTCGCGCAGGATGTCCTCGACGCCCCAAAAGCAGCCGCCGGCAAGCACAGCCACCTCCGTCTGCTGCACATCGGTCGTCACCGGGTGAGTTGCTCCATTCTTCTCGTTCAGGTCGCCAGCTAGGTGTCCAACGACCGCGTAGCCTCCGCCCCACCAGCCCGTGACGATCGCCGCGTACTCGTCGGACGCCTCCTCCCACGTGTAGTGCCCCGCGTCGAGGACGGCAAGTTTGCTTGCGGGTAGCTTTTCCTGGAGGAACTCCGCGTTGACTAGGGGCACGAGTGGGTCCCGCCGACCGGCGATGATCAGCACTGGCGTCCGGATACTGGGTAGCCGCTCGCCCAGAACCGGCAGATCCGTTGGAAAGTTGCGGACGTAGCGCATCGATTCGGCGAAGCGCGTGCCCTCATAGGAAGAGAGGTAGTCCTCGCGCGCAATGTCCGAAGGAACTCGCTCGATCCTTCCCATCGCCCTGGTGACAAACTGTCGCCCGTCAGTGCGGCGGTATGGCTCGAGGTCAGGAGCCTCGACCAACTCCTTGAGCACCACACCCAGTTGCAGCGGCACTGCCGCACCCCCGCTCCCGACCACGAGGCTACGGAACCGTCCCGGCTGGAGAGCAGCGGCGAAGAGCGAGGCACTGGTGGCGATGTCGTGGCCGACGACGTGCGGCTGCTCCAGCTCGAATTCGTCAGCAAGACGCACAATGAACTCGCCCATCGCGCGCGGGGACATAAGCGCGTCGCGTCGCTCGGAGTGTCCGAAGCCCGGGAGATCCACCGCCACGAGGTGCGCATGCTCGGCAAGCCGTGCCCACGTCGGCTCGAACGCATATAGACTCTCCGGCCACGGACTCAGGAGAAGGGCATGCGCACCCCGCCCCGGGTCCTCGCTCTCGGCATAGCGGATGGATAGCCCGTCAATGGTGCGGAATTGCGGCTGTATGATGGGTTCGTTCCTCCCGATCGTACCGCCATCAGATGCCTGCCCGCTGGTTGGTTGCGTCACGTCTGATTGTGTCATCGTGTCCTCCTTTTGAGTCGTTTTGGATTTTTTGTTTGTGCATGACCGAGTCAACTAGCGTAGCGATCGAAACGCGGCACGAATCTCTTCGAGATCGGCACTACGAGCGACTGCCCCTCAAGCCGCGACCTGACTCCGCGTGAATTCAGCAGCATGCAATTTCACAAAGTCATACATACTCGTCGGCGTCTTGCCGGTGAGCTTGAACAGGTCATCCGTCATGCGGTCATACCGCCCCTGCGCGTGAAGCTCAGCCATCACCGCGAGGTGGTTCACGAGATGGGTTGGCACCCCAAACTTCCGCAGCGTCTCAGTCCATGCGGAGAGCGGCACGTCACGATAGCGAATCGTGCGATCGAGTGCCTTGGAAAAGATGCGCGCGTAGTGGTCCAGATCGGCTGACTCAAATCCAGTCAGATTGTAAACCTGACCAATGTGCAACACCGGGTCGGCAAGGATCACGGCAATGGCATGAGCCACATCAACTGCGGAGATCAGTGAGGTCTTGCTGTAACCCAGCGGCAGTGCCAGTTCATCGTTATCCCGGATGCCAGCAGCAGCGAGACGCAGGAAAAAACTTTCCAGGAAGACTGTCGGTCGCACCGTGACGACTGGCAGCCCTGACCATGCCAATGCCTGTTCCGCCAGCCAGTGCAGCTTGTGCTGCGGACTGTCGGTGGTCTCGGTGATGCTCATCTGCGTCACCGTCATCTGCGACATGTTCACAAAAGCCTCAACGCCGTGGTAACGTGCCACTGCGGCAGTGTTGACTGTGGCTTCAAGATACGCTGGCGAAACTGACATGCCGAAATAGATACGCCCAACCCCGTCGATCGCCCGGTGCATCGAGTCCAGATCGGTTAAATCGCCCTGCACGACCTCGGCACCGAGTTGGCGCAGAGCTTCAGCGCGTTCATCCTCCCGTCGGACTAAGGCACGCACCTGATGTCCCTTAGCAAGCAGCATTGCGGTGAGATTGCGTCCGATCGCACCGAGATCGCCAGCCGCTCCGGTCACGAGGATCGGGTTGTCATGTGTAGATTTCATCGTCATAGCATTTACCTTGCTTTCACTTTCCTGTCGCTCGTTGCGAAGGCGTATCTGTTTGCGTGATCAACCAAATGTGAATGCAAACGCCTCTACCCCAGCATCCAGAAACTCGATCTCGAACGATCGATCGCGGATACGCTGCGGCTGTCGGATTAGTTGGTATAACCGTTGTTCGGTAACCGTGCCTTCACCTCGCTCATCAACATCAAGTCCACGAGCCGCAACTGCTGGCTGTCCGTCTAGGAGCACGCGAAACCGCACGGGCGTTCCTGGCTCAGTGGGTCCCATGACGAGATGTAAGTCGCGGGCATGGAAACGGTACGCGATTCGCCCGCCGGGTTGGTTCAGGACAATGGCTTGTCTGCCGATCGTCCAATCGCCCGCAAGTGCCCATTGATTTCGTTGCAATTGGGCGGGGGCGGTATATGAATAAGGCTTGTTTAACACCGCGCCGCTAGGAGAGATAAAATTCTCCGTTCTTTCGTAGCCGAGGTAGTTTTCAGGCGATTTTAGACTGCTCCAATCGGCGGCAACCTCAAAACCGCGAGCTGCAACTTCGACCATTTCTGGACCGACATGACCCGTTCCAGACTCAGACAGGAGCTGTTGAATCACCCGTTCCGATTGCTCGTACTTGCCCTCGCCGAATTGGTGATGACGAATGCGTCCTTGCGTATCTATAAAATAAAGGGCTGGCCAATAATGGTTCCCGAACGCGCGCCACACGGCATAATCGTTATCTACTGCGATCGGATAGTCAATGCTGCTTGCCGTCAAGGCTCGGCGGACATTATCAGTATTCTTCTCGAATTCAAACTCGGGCGTATGCACACCGATCACGACGAGTCCCTGATCTCGATACTTCTCGGTCCACGCGCGAACATAAGGGAGTTGGCGCAGCCAATTGATGCAGGTATAAGTGCAGAAGTTGATCAGCACAACTTTGCCGCGCAGTTCGTCAACGGTTAAGGGCTGTGAATTGAGCCACGCGATCGCGCCAACCAGCGAAGGCAGTTCGCCTTCAATCGGTAACTTAGCCGTTGCTGATGTAGTTTGCTGTGTGGTGCAGCCGATCATGCCAAGCTGGGTGGCAGCAATAGTTGTAAGCATGGTTGTTAGGAAGTAACGGCGATGATGATTGATTTTTTGGGACACGTGCTGACCTTCCTGTAGGTGCGTGCCGATTGATACGGTGGCATTAGAGGACAGCGACGGGCCTCTCCTCGTCGGCAGCCGCATACATAGCCTCGGACTTGGGATGTTCAGTCCATTCATGAATGGGTGACGTAGGCGTTCGATCAATCAGCAAGCTAAGCAGTTCAGGGCGGCTGTAGTGTCCACGTGCATCCATCAGCCGCTTACGGGCATCAATCTGGGCAAAGTCGAGATCAGCGATGATTTCGCCTTCACCAGCCTGGAGCGGTCCATCCATGATCGAGCCGTCCGGGCTAACGATCGCAGTAAAATTGCCACCCGAAATAGGACCGATCGCGCAACCCGTGTCCTTCATGATCTGGGCTTGCTGATCGGCATTCAGCCATGCGGTCGCACAGACGACAAAGCTGCCGGATTCAAGGGCGTGCTGGCGAACGTTAATTTCCGTCTGCTCCGCGAACAGTGGACCGGCGAACGATCCTGGATACATCGCCGAATGGATCTGCTCACCATCGGCGATCAGTGCGTAACGGGCGAGCGGCAGGTAATGCTCCCAGCAGGCGAGCTGCCCAATGCGCCCAACGGCGCTATCAACAGCACGCAGCCCCGATCCGTCCCCCTGACCCCAGATCATCCGCTCATGGTAGGTTGGCGTAATCTTGCGGCGGCGCTGGATCAGCGTCCCGTCCGCATCGAAGAGCAACTGTGTATTGTAGATTGAGCCACCGTCGCGCTCATTAACGCCGATCGAAACGACCATGTTTGCTTCTTTTGCGGCTTCACCGATCGCCCAAGTTTCAGCAGACGGCACCGTCACCGACTCTTCCATCAACCGCAGCTGTTCCTTTGCCAACGCGAACGGGGCTAACACATAGGAGAAGTAGGGGTAATAGGGAATGATGGTTTCGGGAAAAGTGGCGAACTGAACGCCTTGTTGGCCCAGTTCACGGATTTTTTTCACGACCTTCTCAACGGTACCCTGCCGGCTGTAAAGCACGGGGCTAATCTGCACGGCGGCGGCTTTAACGTTCATAATTTACTGTTTATGTCAGGTGATAAAACGATTTCCGGTAACAGCCGGTTTCTTACAATCAGCCGGATCTGATGTGGGGTTCAGCGCAGCGATCGAAACCCCGCCCTGAGTTCCTGAGCAAAAATCATTGGCTGCTCCCAAGCTGCGAAGTGTCCGCCCTTTTCTACTTGGTTGTAGTAGATGAGCTTGGGATAGGCTCGTTCGGTCCAGCTCCGCGGAGCCTGATATGCCTCGCCAGGAAAGACACTCACAGCCACTGGAATGGAGACACCCTTGGCATTCCAAAAGCCACCCTTATATTCCCAATAGAGACGAGATGCAGAGACTCCCGTGTTCGTCAGCCAATAGAGCGTGATGTTATCGAGGATCTCGTCTCGTGTCAGTTCGCCCGTGGTGCTTGTGGTTCGGTTCAGAGCCTCGGCGACCGCGGCGGCAGGCTGTCCGCCAGCATCATCGTGATCGAGCAGCCAGGCAGCTAGTCCGACGGGCGAATCGGCAATGCCGTACAACGTTTGCGGGCGCGATGCCATGTACTTGGCGTAGGCGACTCTTTGCTTCAACGTTCGGTCCAGCTGCTTGTAGGCACGCGTTTCCTCAGCCGACAGACCGGATGGAGGTGGGTCGCCCGCCACGAGCGCCTTGTCAACATCGGCTGGAACGGTCCCAGGATAGTTAGTGTGGATGGCGAGCAAGCCCGCAGGTGCCTGCACACCCATCAGGTCAACGACAAACGCACCCCAGTCGCCACCCTGGGCAACGTAGCGGGTGTAGCCCAACCGCTTCATCAATACGTCCCAAGCACGCGCCATGCGATCGACGCCCCAACCAGTAGTAGTCGGCTTGCCGGAGAAGCCGTAGCCCGGCATCGATGGAATCACCACATGGAAAGCGTCTGATGCACTTCCGCCATGTGCCGTGGGATTGATCAATGGATCGATGATCTTGAGCTGTTCGATGATTGAACCAGGCCACCCGTGCGTGACGATGAGCGGCAACGCGTTTTCGTGTTTCGATCGAACATGAATGAAATGAATGTCTAGCCCGTCGATCTCGGTGATGAAGTGCGGCAGGGCTTTCAGTTTCGCCTCGACCTTGCGCCAATCGTAATCGGTTGCCCAATAGCGCGCGAGTTTCTGCATTGTCGCGAGCGGTAGACCCTGCGACAGGTCACTGACGGTTTCCTTTTCGGGCCATTGCGTTGCTGCGATGCGTCGGCGGAGGTCGTCGAGTGCTTCTTTTGAAATGTTGATGCGGAAGGGGCGAATTGCAGTTGGGTCGGTGGGCGCGGTTCCACGTTGAGTTGTGGTGGTCTCTTTTGGTGTTGCGTTGCTCGGTTGTGCGTTTGCAGCACCGAAGCGACCGAGCTGCGTCGTTGCAAGGGTCGTCGCTGCAAGGCTCAAGAAGCGACGGCGTTGCTGGTTGATTTTGTCGGACATTGCTCGTTCTCCGATTGAATTTCGCTCAACTTGCTTTTATTGATTCGGCTCTTTGTGGCAAAGGTGACTCTTTCAAAGGTGGGTATGGGTGTTGGTCTAGCCCAGAAAATACGGTGAGCTGTTGCTGCTGCTGGCTTCTCAATACATAGCCAACACCGCGCACTGTGTGGATGAAGGGTGTTGCACCTTGTGCTGCTAGCTTGATGCGCAAGTAGCGAACATAGACTTCAACGACATTGGAGCTGACGAAATTTTCGTCACCCCAAACGGCATCGAGCATTTGATCACGGGTCAAGACTTGATTCGGATGGCGCATGAAGTATGCCAGCAAATTGAACTCTTTCGCCGTTAGTTCAATTTCCTGATGGCGATAGTAAACCTGACGTGCTTGGCGATCGAGCACAAGTTGCTCAAACTGAAGAAGATGAGTTGCTTTTGTTCCTTGTCTCAAGTGCGCTCGCACTCTAGCGAGCAGTTCTTCCATTGCAAAGGGTTTGCTCAAACAATCGCTAGCGCCTGCGTCTAAACCCATGACTCGTTCAGAAACCTGCCCCTCATGGGTTAAGACCAAAATGGGGACATCATTGTAAGTTAAACGCAACCGACGGCAGAACTCGATGCAGGAGATTCCAGGGAGAGTCCAACCTACAATAATTAAATGCGGGTTAGTCTGGCGAGCCGCCAATAATCCACTGAAGCCATCCCCTGTTAGGCTGACCTGATAGCCTTCACAGCTCAGTTCCTGCGCGATTAGCTGAGCAAGTTGACGATCATTTTCAATCAGTAGAACGTGTAATGTTGTTTTCATCACCGTTTGAACACGATCGTTCGGGTTGATTTGAGAAATCGTTTGTAGCATCTTGAGGTTCTGCCTGGATTGCGTTTACAAAACTGATGCTGAATTTATTGTGGTTATGTAGCTATTACCAGCACGATTCAGTTGTGACAGGGGCAAGTTTCATCGATCGCCCCACCATTCACTGCACTGAAGAAAAGGCGGTCGGTGCCAGCAACTCGCTGCGGATGTTCTGCACAAGTTGTCCATCCTTCTCGCTTTCGGTTTTGATCGCGATCCATTCGGGGTCAGCGAGAAAGGCGCTCCAACGCTCCTGACGGTCAGCCATGCTGTTCCATGCCAGCAGGTAGGTGAGGTTACTCTCGCTCTCGCCAATCAGCGTCGTCCAGAAGCCAGCCTGACGGATGCCATGCTTTTCCCAGATCTGTAACGTGTGGTTCTGGAAGCGCAAAAGCAGCGCTGGTAGCCGTCCGGGCATGGCGTGATAAATGCGTAATTCGTAGATCATGCCTGTGTTCCTTGAAGGCTGTACGATCGCGTAATTTTGGTTGAGAGCGTCAGAGTCATTCTTCTGGTCGCAAGACGGTGTTAGTGACCCGCACTCTGTCCGCCATCAACGTGAAGGATTTCGCCTGTCACAAAGTTGGCAGATTCGAGGTAGAGAATTGCATCGATGATGTCGGAGATCTCGCCCATACGACCATTCGGGTGCATGGCAGCGAGCTGTGCATGAGTCTCGACAGGATGCATTGGCGTCTTAATGTTCCCCAGCGCAATGGCGTTCACGCGGATACCACGCTTGGCATACTCGATCGCCAGCGATCGGGTTGCGCTATTGAGTCCACCCTTTGTTAGCGACGCGAGTACGGACGGTACGCCAGCGATCGGGTTGTCAACCAGGCTCGTTGAGATCTGCACAACATGACCACTGCCCTGCTTCTCCATCTCGGCGATGGCGAGTTGCGTCATGTGAAAGAAGCCAGCAATATTGGTGCCCAGGTACGTCTCGTAATCATCTTGAGTGTACTCGGTAAATGGCTTAGCAATGAAGATGCCAGCGTTGTTGACGAGTGTGTCAATGCGCCCAAAGCGGGTGACGCCTTCGATCATTGCACGCTCAGCAGTTTTTCGATCGGCAATATCACCCGACACCGTTACGACTCCATCATCATCTGATGGTTGAATTGAGCGCGAGACTGCAACGACCCGATAGTTGCGATCGCGGTATGCCTTGACGAGGGCTGCGCCGATGCCCTGCGATGCACCCGTAATCACAGCAACTTTCTGTTCAGTGTTCATCGTAAAACCCCTTTGGAAATATTGTGTAAATGTTGTAGATCAGGCTATGGTCTAAGCCGCTACTCGGTAGTCATGGTCGGTGCTGGTTGCGACTGGGAGCCACGCTTCAATTTCCTGTGCCATTTTCGTGGCGTTGTTCTGGTACATCGAAACCGCGTCCTTCCCGACGGGCAAATGCAGCGGCGGACGGTCTGTATTGGCGAGTTGAATCATCACCTGAGCAAACTTTTTCGGATCTCCGGGCTGGTTCCCATGTAGTGCATCAGTTCCGCTCCGCATCCGTCCTACTGTTGCCTGGTAATCGTCGATGATGGTTTTAGCGGCAACATATGAGTCAGTGCTGAGGAAGTCGGTCGTAAAAAGACCGGGGGCGACTGTCGTCACGTGAATGCCGAGTGGTGCCAGTTCGACCGCTAACCCTTTCGAGATCCCTTCGACTGCAAACTTAGTAGAGCCGTACAAGCCCCAGCCCGGAACCACATCGTAGCCAAATATAGACGAGATATTAATGACGTGCCCAGACTTTTGCTGGCGCAGGTGCGGCAACACGGCACGAGTCACATTCAGTAACCCAAACACGTTGGTGTCATACTGTTTGCGGACTTCAGCATCTGTAGCTTCTTCGATCGCCGTCACCATGCCATAGCCAGCATTATTGACTAAAACATCAATGCGACCAAAACGGGCAATGCCCTGCTTGACAGCCGCTTGTACCTGGTCTTCCTGGGCAACATCCATCTGCACAACAGACAGCTCTGGGTGGTTGTCCAGGGTGGCGGCGAGTTGTGCGGGCTGACGGCGAACCGTTGCTACGACTCGATCACCTGCTGCCAGGGCTGCTTTGGTAATTTCTAACCCAAAGCCTCTGGAAGCTCCGGTAATGAACCATACTTTCTGCATTTTCATGGTGTGTCCTCGTTTTAGGTGTTGTCTAATTTATTGGCTTTAGTGAGCTTGCTGCCCACCTCGATTAATTTCATTCTGCTGCGATTGCACAACCCAAACCACTCAAGTTCTTTGAGTTAAAACGCGACTTAATCATTTGGATTGGAGGAAAGCAGCAGCAAGGGAAGTCGTTAGACCTGATCTACTTCAGGTGAGCTGCGTGATGAAGTAATTCTGGATTGTCCTGTTCACGCACATAACGTTAAGTGATATCAGCAATGGTGATGTTGCTATGATCCCGATTTACTAGCTCTAGAGTGTCTCCGGTTCAAACTTCGGTAGTGTCGATACACAAAAACCCTTGTGGGCAATTTTGCGTCTTACTCTTCGTTTATGACCAGGTTCTGCTCATCGGTATTGGCGATAAGCACTGCTAGCAGGCGCGCGGGTTCAGTATCACTGGCATTGGCGCTGACACGATGATGATCGCCAGGTAATTCAAAAAAATTCTCACCAGCGTGATACACCTGCGCCGGATTATCATTGATTTTGCTACGAATCGCACCTTCCAGGACTGTTGCATAGATGAAAGCCGAGGCTGCATGGGTGTGAGGGATCGACGAGACACCTGGCTCATATTCGACCACCTGAACTTTCATACTTTTGCCGGGCACATTGGGAAGGGCGCGATCGAAGACCAACGTTACCTTTTCACCCAACACCTGGGCTGAAGCTGGGAATACGGGGAGTGCTGTGAATATGGAAAAAGCTGCGAATAGGGAGAGTGCTACGAATGCAAATCCGTGAAGCAATCTAGTAACCATTTGGGTTCTCCTTACGTGAATACAAGCGTGAACACGGATAGGTGAATAAAAATCCGTTCAATGTGCTCTCGTGCTGAATTAAGCCGATCGCGGATTAGACAGGTGTCGGTTGAGTCGAGCGTTGCAAAACTCAGTAGTTACGCGATGTTGGGCTTTGTGTCATCAACTGAACCTAGGTCAGCATTAAATTCTCATTGCTGGTCTTTGAGCGATCGAGCGGTTAAGCCAGTCCTCGAAACGGGTCGAGCCGATGAGCGAGTTGCCTTGCGGAACGAGTTCATCATTCAACACTGCACCAAAGTAACGGGCGTGACTATCTACAACCACCTGACGTGAGTCGTGAGTTGCACTCAGGAATTGGCGAATGATTTCCTCGAAACGGAACCGATCTGGACCCGCTAAATCAATAATGTCATTGACTGGCGCTGCCAGTGTGATATCCACCAGTGCGGCAACAACGTCATCTGACCAGATGGGCTGGATAAAGGCAGGGGGCAAGTGAATCGTTTGTCCATCCGTGGGAAATTGAGCCGTGATTGGTTCGATGAACTCAAAGAACTGCGTAGCGCGAACGATCGTATAGGGTATTGTTGCGGACTGGATTAACTTTTCCTGAGCAACTTTCGCACGCATATAGCCGCTATCTGGGATGCGATCGGCTCCCACGATCGACACCACAATGTGATGAGCCACACCCGCGTCTGCCTCTGCTTCCAGCAGGTTCTGGGTTGATTTCTCAAAGAACTCCAACACCGCTGCATCCTCAAAGGAGGGGGAATTCGTCACATCGACAACAACTTGAGCACCCACTAACGCCTCAGCCAGTCCCTCACCTGTAACAGCGTTGACACCTGAGGAGGGGGATGCTGCCACCATCTCATGCCCGCGCTCACGTAGCTCGCTCACAAGCTTCTTACCAATCAGTCCACTGCCACCAATAACAACAATTTTCATGACAACACCTCTGATGATTTTAAGAACATGGTTGTTGAGTTTTGAGCCATCCGCAGTGCGTTATGAAAACACGAGAACTTACCCTTGCTTGACTGCGGAGATCTTTGCGAGTGTCTTGCTAGTTCAATTTCCTATCGGCTTTGTGTGCTGGTGACGGCACAGGCGACAAGTACGATGCACCTCTAATTGGATGGAATAGTGAGATGTGCGAAGCTCGTAGGCAATCAAAACCATTCCCCCAAATAGAACAGCAACTCCACCAAGAAAGACGATCAGTGCCATCTGTGCTAACCAACTGACATTAGTGGCGACTGCTATGGCAATGACCAGCATATCCAGCATAAAAATCAGGATGGAAGTATACGTAAGAACAAGGGCATCATGCACGAAATGATGGTGCTTCAGGAGATCCCTCAGCAGGGATTCAAGTTCTTGTACCCTCTGAGCTTTGTGCCGATTGTGAGCCAGATCGGACTCCTGCAAATCGTTCAGTTCCTGGTTGATGATGTGTAAGCGATCGCCGAGAGAACCGTACCGCACAATCAAGCCATTTATTACGATGGCACAAGCTGTAATCGTGACGACGGGCGCAATGATCAGATTAATTGCCTTTGTCACTTCTTCAATTGACGACATAATGCCACGCTCTTTTAGATACAGCGTTAACCATATCTCTATTTGATTTCGGCGGGATCGAATTCTGTGACTCGTCCTTTGCGGGCAGCCAGAAAGACATCGTAGGAGACACAATAGGCGATCGTGACATCATTGGCTTTGTTGTAAAGATGAACAACCGTGTCCGCTCCTCCTGGTTGAAGTGCAATGGGTTCCAGGTCACCAAAAAAGAGGCGACGAATAGTATCACCACTGCCCAATTCATCCCTTAATTTCCGTAACAGAGCCAGCTTTCCTTCCAGGGTTGGAGGGGTTGGATCAGCAGGCTGCTTTGCTTGAGTCATATTTGCTTGGGTCATCATTGTTCTCCAATGTTGTTGAAAGCTACTGGTCAAACTCTTTCATCCACAGACGCAGTCAAGTTGCGATGAAACCATCCTGCTCAGGCAAGTGGCAGGTTTTTTTGCCCAAGAGCCACGGTGGTGTGAACCTGGAAAGCTACACCCTTACCGCTGGATCATTGAAACGTTGAAAGGCTCTACTTTGTTTAGACAGGGAGGTTAAGTTTGGCAGCCACTGTTGCAAGTTTGTTGCCAAGTTGCAGGATACTTGCCTGTTTGGCTTCATCCTTCAGATTGCCATTGTCATCAAACGCTTGATGAGCGTTCCCAATTGCCTGCTGATCTGGCAACACCAAAACCCCAATGTTGCCTAGAATGGAACGGACGTGAACTAATCCTCTTAAGCCTCCCAACGTTCCAGGGGAAGCACTCATTAACACCGCAACCTTTTCGTTGAAACACGCTAGTGGAGGTTCGCCCGGTTCAGAACGCGATGCCCAATCGATCGCATTTTTCAGCAGCGGGGTGATTGAACTGTTGTATTCTGGGCTGGCAATGAGGAACCCCTGATGCGCCTTCAATAGAGCCTTGAGCTTGAGGACATTCTCTGGCAGTCCCTCAGCCTCTTCCAAATCCTCATCGTAGAGCGGTAAGGGCAGATCGCGGAAATCCAGGTAGGTCACTTCTGCACCTGCGGCTTTAGCGCCTTCAACGGCAATTTTCACCAGTTTTTTGTTGATAGAATCGTGGCGAGCACTCCCGGCAAACGCGAGAATTTTGGCAGTGGTCATGAATTTCTCCTTCTAGTGTTCTCGTGATGTTTTGAGCTATCCACAGTGAGTTATGAAAACTGTTAACTGGCATGAGCCGCAACGGTGTTAACCATCCATTCCAACGATCGTGGTTGAAAATTCAGTTCGCGTTTTGCCTTGACATTCGATGCACCTCGCATCTGAGTCTGGTAGTAAACGATATCCGCACCGCCCTCCAGTTTGAGCGCATCTTCAACTGATACTCGCGGTGGAGGTGGAGCATTCAGCGATCGGGCAAACGCAGGGAGCCAGTCGCGCACCGCTAAAGGTTGATCATCGACAATCTGATAAATACCAGGATTGCCCTGCTCTGCCGCTGCAACTGTGGCGATCGCGGCATCCTCAATGTGTAACCACGACCAGATGCCTTCGCCATTGCCCACAATTGGCAACTGTTGCTGCCGCACCTGTTGCCCTACATCACCATCTGAGTTGAACCAGGTGCCGGGTCCGTAGAAGAAACCATAGCGTAAGGCAATTCCTTCGAGATTGGATTCCAATAAACGATGTTCAATCTCAGTCATAATGCGAGACTCTGCGGCAACGACGGGGGAAGCATCAAGCACTAGAGGCGTTTCCTCATCTGCCAATCCAGCACCAGGAATGCCCCAGATGGCGATCGACTGTCTCAGGTAACGGCGCACCCCTGCTGCCTGTGCTGCCGCCAGCACATTGGCTCCACCTTCTAACCGGATGCGCGTATTCAGAGGACCTGCCGCAGCCATGGATTCGCGAGTGTAAGTCTTGGGTAAAGCAGTGAGTTGTTCAATCACGACTTCCGGTTGAGCGTGAGCAATGGCTTCTTTGACTGAATCTGGGTCAAATACATCGGCGATTGCTGGTTCGATTCCCTGTGCCGCAAATGACTGTGCTCTCTCTTGCGAGCGGGTCAGCGCGACCACATTATGTCCTTTAGCAAGTAATTGGTTGAGTAGTGGGCGACCGATCGCTCCTGTTCCCCCGGCAACAAAAATCTTCATCTGTAAATCCTCTAAATCTTGTTGACTAGCACGGCACGACATTGCATTGATGATGGAAGGGGTAGAGAGGATGATAAGTAGCTCCTTGGCTCTTCTGCTGCTCTACTTCTCTACCCATTGCCTGGTCATACTCCATGTCGCAACTTTTGCTTCTGTTCTTTAGCGATCGATGTTCCGTTACTGCTAACCGCATTATCTAGAAAGAACAGGAGAAGCTTCCTTCATGTAACGGTCGGCGGCGGCAGCGGCTTCTTCTGAACTGCTGCCATTCTGACGCGCACTCAAATAGGGGGCGTACCAGTCCCACCAGTCATGCTTAGCGTGTGTCTTTTCGTAAGGGTCGTGGTGCTCTGCCGTCTCGCGCAGAAGGGCTGCAAGGGTTGCAACGTCTGTTTGTGGAGCATCCCACAGGCGACCAGGAAGCCGCGTTGTGATTTCCTGTAGTAACCAGAGGTTCCCATCTGGGTCCTCAAACGAGGCAAACGAGAAGTAGGAACGACCTTCCGGGTCACGCCCATCGACGCGCGGGTTCTCTACAGCGTTGTTGAAGGGTCCGCCAGCGTAGTGGAAGATCTCGCTGACGTTGACACCGCGATCGATCAAGTCTTTACGGGCGGCATCGAGGTCATCCACGGCAAGAACCAGGTTTTGCGCCGAGCCAGAACTATTTGGAGTGACTCCCTTGCCAAAGATGATTGAGGCGTCCGAGTTGGGTGGTGTCACATGCACGTTGCGGTAGCCGCCCGCTGCAACGTCAATGTCAAGCCGCCAGCCAAGCTTCTCGTAGAATGCCTTCGTGCGGTCAACGTCGGAAACGGTGAACACCACGACTTCGAGCTTCATGTTTGGACGGTTTACTTGATTGCTACTCATTTTGTTCTCCTTTTGGTTAGTAAGTTTGCTGTTCAAGTTGCTACTGTTCATTCTTCTGCGATCGCCCCATGCACACCACTCAAGTTCTTTGATTTAAATCGCGACTTAAATGGGTGTTCTTCTGGACTTTCAACAGGCAGGTGAATTGAGCTGTACCCAGAGGTGGGAGGAATTGAACGGATGCCTCTAAGCCATCTGATGTTCAATTCCTCCCTAAAATCAGCGAGTGGAACTCTTCTTAGTTTGAGTTGCCGTAGAAGTTGATGCGTCCATAGCCTAAGAACTGCCCAAGCCCGTTCTTTCCATCTGGATAAGCGGTCACCCCAAACAGATAAACACCACTCGAATGTGGATTTTTCTGAACCGGAAGGGAGAGCGTGACTGTATTACCAGGCAAAACAGGTTGATTAAACACAACGGTTGCCTCACCTAGATTGGTGGACTGATCACCACGGACACTTGCCAAACGAATTTCAGGTCCTGCTGCAAATCGTCTGCCGATGGATGCTCTATTGTTGGTAACATTAAATTTGACCGTTTCTGCGTTAGGTGCTTGAGCGATCGTCACTGCTTTAAGAGGCTGTCCAGCATCTTGAGGAACGGTCAACGTGAATTCGTAGGTAGAAGAGACACTGCTTCCGTTTGGCAAAGCAGCAGCCCGCACTAACTGTGGCGGATGGCTGAAGAAGGGTTGCCCAGCTTGTCCAATTCCAATACTTTTTTGTGACTGGAACTGAGTTGTTCGAGATTGAGGTGTTTGAGACAGGATTGATTGAGACTGAGTTGTTTGAAGTTGGTTCGTTTGTAATCCCAACTGTTGAAGGATGACGTCATATTTAGTTGAAACATGAGATGCTAATGCCGGACTGGCAGTAGCTTCGCGCTGCTGTATAGCGACAGCAAGGGTTGCCAGGGCAATGCCGATGGTAAATTTCTGGAATTGCATGGTCAATCTCCTTAATGTAAATGAATTAAAAGGGACGTGACTAGACGCGTCAATCAACGGAATCAGAGGGAGTGCGAATTGATGCTTGAGTTTGAACTGACAGGACAGCGCACGCGATCGCTTACCGTCCGGGAAGCCGCACCCTGACCTCTTGGAGTATCCAACCATTGCCGTCTGGGTCACTGAACGAGGCATAGGAGGCATAATCGCCCCGCTTTGGGTCGGGACCTGGCACTCGTCCCTCAGTTCCGGCATGGTGAAAGATCCCGCCGATGTCGTGGAACACTTCACTCACCTCGACACCCCGCTCAACAAGTTCGGCACGGGCTGCTTCAATGTCGTAAACGATGAGATACAAGCCTTGAACTGAGCCTGGCTCGGCTAACGACACTCCTTGCCCGAAGATGATCGAGGCTTGTGATCCAGGTGGGGTAAATTGCACGACTCGGAAGCCATTCTCGCCAGGAAAGTCAGCATCAAATCGCCATCCTAGTGTTTTATAGAAGTCTTTGGAGCGATCGACATCGGCAACGGGTATCACCACAACTTCGAGTTTCATGTCTTGGCTGGTTACCTGATTGCTACTCATTTTGTTCTCCTTTTGGTTGGTAAGTTTGATATTCCGATTGGTTACGTTTCATTCTTCTGCGATCGTCCAATACACACCACTCAAGTTCTTTGAGTTAAAACGCGATTTAATGACTTGAATTGGCGGAAAGCAGGAGGAAGTGAGCCGGAAGTCATTAGACTTGATTTCAGGCAAAATAGGTTGATCAAAGACAATCGTTGCTTACTTGAGTTAGTAGGCTAAATCACCACCGACGTTTGCCAAATGAATTTCAGAATTCGCTGTAAGCTGTCTGCCGTATAGGCTTTACTGTTGCTATATTCTCATTGCACCGGTAGGTAAAGTTTCGGGCGGACCTAGAGTTTTATCCCCGATTTCAGCACTAATGCGCTCAAAGAGAGCCATATCTGATGTTGCTGTTTTATCCTGTGTCCCTACCGTTTCAATCAGGCGTGCAAAGGCACTAGGGGCAGCAATGAATAATCCGCGAGCTGGCTTTTCGATGAGTGCGGCAATAACATGAGTTGTGCGATAGGAATGAAGAAACTTTCACCTGCGCCTAGCATGACCTTATTCTCACCTGCCCAGACTGTGGATTCACCTTCCAGCACATAAAGTTGTTCAGAATAACGGGTGTGGCGACGAGGAGGAGTTTGTGAGCCAGGTGGGAAATAGCCTTCAATCAGATCATATTGACCCCCAGTTGTAGTTTGGTCGGCAACAATGCTAAGGCGAGAACCAAAAAACCAGAAAGATTATGTCATGAGCTAAAAATCCCTAGATAACTGCATCAACAAATGTCGCCTTTGAATGATTGAGGCTAAATGTGCATGACATATTAACCAAATGTTCACAGTTATATAGAGCATTGATAGCCTTTTTTACATCGGCTTATTGCTAGTGAACTAGACCGATTCGGAGGGCGCGAATGGCGGCTTGAGTTCGATCGCTGACGCAAAGCTTTTGCAAAATACTGCGAACGTGAGTTTTAACCGTTGCCTCAGCGATGTAAAGCTTTTGAGCAATGATAGGATTTCTATCGCCCTCAACAATTAGTTGCAATACCTCTAACTCGCGGGGAGACAAGGACTCAACGAACATAAGATGCCTGTACTCTGGCTTAATTGCTCGAATTGAAACTGTTTGAGTGTCATTACTATATTCAACCTGAACAGAATAAGCATGCTTCAGTGCCTCTGCGGCTGTTTGTGCAACATGCATGAGTGCGTGCTTGACTGGAAAATTCTTGAAAGAATCAATTTGAGTTGGCAATTTCAAAGGCTCGAAATTGTTTTTGGTCGGTAATGGAGTAGAAATCATGAAACGCTCCTCGTTGAGATACTTGTTAGGATAAGCAACAAAAACCTTAATGAATAATGTTGACAATGCTTGCCATCAATGGCTCAATGCTCCATTGGTTTGTGTATTGAAGGTTGTTAATAAACAGTGCTGGTGCAACCATTACCCCACTTTGAATTCCACCTTCAATATCTTCATTGATGCGATCAATATATACTCCTCTCGATAAATCTTGTAGAAATTGGCAGATATTGAGTCCTAGGTGGCTGGCATACTCTACCAGATAGCCATCCCCTAATTCGTGTTGATGGTTGAACAATGTCTCATGCATCTGCCAAAATTGACCTTGGGTCGCTGCTGCTTCTGCTGCTTCTGCCGCTCGTTGAGCACGAGGATAGATTTGACGCTGTGGAAAATGCCGAAAGATGAAACACAAATAATTCTCCCAAAAGGAAACGTTAAGCTGCTGTTGAGCATCTTTAATTAGCCTGTAGACCTCTGCACATTGAGAACATTGATAGTCTCCGTACATCACTAACACTACAGTTGCACTCAACTCACCTTTTACGTGATCTCGTATTGAAGGAAGAACAGACAACAAACTGTGGTTATGATCATGATTCACTGATGCCTCCGACGGAAAGTATGCGACTCGGGATCGATCGCTTAGAACCTCTTCTGGTGATTAATTTTAGGTAAACTGATGCTCTATAGCCCACCAGTTGGGTATGCTGGTTAGCATGAGCTAACTGTAGGTAACTGCCTTGGGTTTGTAACCTGTTGGAAGTTGGCATTTTTGCACTATCAAGAGAGTGAGCAATCAAGCACTCCCAAGGATGAAGCTGATTCAAGCTTAAGTTGGAGTTTGAAGGCAAACTTAAGTTTGATCCGATCTCACCTTTTAGTTGGATAGATGAATCACACTCCCTGGTATAGGAAGTAGCAACTCTCGTTAGACGACGAGTCGAAAATAGCTTCATATATTAATTAGATTTTAGACAAACACAGCTATACCAGGGAACTTTGCAGCGGTTGGGGTTAAACGAAAGCCATGATAGCTTTAACCTATCCATACCGATGTAAGCGCGAGGCGACAAATGAATCGATCGTATCTGAGTGGATGGGTTGTAACGAGCGTTCTCTTAAACACATTGCTTTATGCTCCATCGATTGCAGCGCAAGTCCTGCCTGACGGTACATTGCCTGTAGGGGAGCGATCACAAGTTTCTAGCAACCCTAACTTCCAGGTTGATGGGGGAGCCAGACGAGGCGGCAACCTATTCCATAGCTTCAGTGAATTTTCGATTCCCACGGGTGGGTCTGCTTACTTCAACAATGCGATCGATGTGCAAAACATCCTGACACGAGTTACGGGTGGCTCCATTTCGAATATTGACGGCTTGATTCGGGCAAATGGTATAGCAAACCTGTTTTTGATTAACCCCAATGGGATTATCTTTGGACCGAGTGCCCGCTTGAATATTGGTGGTTCGTTTGTCGCCAGTACCGCCAGTAGCATTGTGTTTGCGGATGGCACTGAGTTTAGTGCCGTCAACCCCTCGGCTTCTCCATTGCTGACCATCAGTGTGCCGATCGGGTTGCAGTTCAACAGCCCGCCAGGAGATATTGTGGTGCAGGCTGCCCCTGAAAATGTATTTACTGAGACGGGTGATGCGGGTGAGCTTTTGGGTACAGCTCAACCAGCCAACAGCGCAACGGATGGAGCACGCCTAAACGCAATCAATGGCAATTTGGACGGTGCCAGCGATGTGGACCTGTACCAACTGCTCCTACCACAAGGGTTGCCCTTCAGGGCAACGACTGTCAATGGCTCTGCGGTAGATACCCAGTTGTTTTTGTTCGATGGCAATGGCTTGGGTTTAGCGAGCAACGATGACAGTGCCTCCACTGTGCAGTCTAGTGTGCCCTTGAACCAACCCTTCATCCCTGCTGCTACTGGCACCTATTACTTGGGCATTTCCAGCTTCGGTAACAACCCTCTTAGTTCACAAGGTCTTATCTTTGGCGCATTGGGTGAGCCTAACGATCCTAGCTCTCGGTTACCTTTAAGTGAGTGGGATACGAATAACGTCTTTGGTCGCGGTGGTCCCTATAGGATTACGCTCAACACTCAAACCCCGCTTCAGGTGCAACCGGGCAGAACGCTAGCGCTGGTGGGCGGCAATGTCACGATCCAGGGAGCAAGTTTGCAGGCTGGGGGTGGTCGAGTTGAGTTAGGAGGCGTCGCCGGATCAGGCAGGGTGGGGCTGGCGGTGGATGGCAATACGATAAATTTGAGGTTTCCCGATTCGCTAGCGCGCGCCGATGTTTCCCTCAGTGACACTCTTCTAGACGTTCGTGCAGGGGGTGGTGGAAGTATTGCTGTCACCGCTCGGAACTTGACCCTGAACGAGGACAGTAGACTTCAAGCAGGAATCAACGACGGGTTAGGTTTTGTCGGCGCGCAAGCGGGAAACATTCAGCTCGATGCGACCGAAACGATTGCCCTTAATGGTGGCTCGATCGACAACGTAGTGCGTCCTGGTGGTATTGGGAATGCGGGTAGCATTAGGATCACCACCGGGTCACTAGCGGTCACAGAGTTAGCTGAGCTGCGTACCGATACCTATGGGCAGGGAGATGCAGGTAGTGTGACGATCAATGCGCGCGATAGGGTCTCTTTAGATAACTCTTTTATATCCAGTGACGTGACCCCAGATAGCATCGGGAACACTGGCGGTATCAACATCACCACCGGGTCACTGGCGGTCACAGGGTTCGCTGAGCTGCGTGCTGACACATATGGGCAGGGCGATGCAGGTAGTGTGACGATTAATGCGCGCGATAGGGTCTCTTTGGATAACTCTTTTATATCCAGTGACGTGACCCCATATGGCATCGGCAACACTGGCGGTATCAACATCACTACCGGGTCGCTGGCGCTCACACGGAATACTCGACTGACTGCTGCTATCTATGGGCAGGGCGATGCAGGCAGTGTGACGATCAATGCTCGCAATACGGTCTCTTTGGATGACCTGTCTTTTGTAGTTGCTCCTGCGGAAACAGGTAGCATTGGGAACTCTGGCGGTATCAACATCACCACTGGGTCGCTAGCGATCGCACGCGGGTCTCAACTGGTTTCCTATAGGGCTGGACAGGGAAATGCAGGACCGATCAATATTAATGCCCGCACGACGGTTGTCATGGATGGAGAAAACACTCCTGGTTACTTGACTACTGGGATATCTAGCGCTGTATTCTCTAGGGACCCGAGCCGTTCTGGTGGCATTAATATTCAAGCTCAAGATCTCATCTTGAGATCCAATGCTGGAATCATTGGGGAAGTATCCTCGATCGGTCAGGGTCGGGGGGGAGATATTAATTTAGATATCAGGGGTACTCTCCTGCTCACGGGTGCAACACCGTCTCCTGGTACGGAAGACTCTACCAGGATTACCTCAGGAGTGCAGTCAGACGGAGTTGGATCTGGGGCAAATCTTCGTATCCGAGCCGGGGCTTTAGTGCTACAAGATGGCGGTTTCATTAATGCCAGTACGCAAGGACAGGGAGATGCAGGTAATATCGACATTCAGGCCGGTAGAGTCGATATCTCTGGCAGCATTCCGAGCAATGGCTTGCCCAGTGGGTTGTTTACCAGCAGTGATACGGCAGGCAACGCAGGCGATATTACCATTGCTACGCAGACCTTTCGGATTGCCGACGGAGCCGCCCTGAGCGCCCGCAGCCGAGGCGATGGGCAGGGGAGAGACATCACCGTCAATGCCACCCGCACCTTTGAGGCAGTTAACGGCGGACAGTTGATTACCACTACCTTTGGGCAGGGAGCAGCGGGCAATATCACAGTCAACGCGGGAGAGCAGATCATGATCGTTGGCAGCGACCCCAATTACGTCGATCGCCTGGCTAGATTTCCCACTCCTGACAATCCTACTCCTGACAATCCCACTCCTGTCGCTCCCAATGTTGTCAATGCCATCCGTGAAACGGGTCCTGCTAGCGGTTTCTTTGCCAATACTGAGCCGAACTCTACTGGGTACGGCGGCAATATCCAAATTACGACTGGACGCTTCACTGTTCAGGAGGGGGCGCAACTCATTACCAGCACCACTGGAAATGGACGGGCAGGAGACATCACGGTAAATGCTCCCGATATTCAGCTTTCTGGGGCGACCAGTGGTCTATTTGCTCAAACCACCATGGCTGCTGATGCAGGCAATTTGACCATTCAACCACGGGGGAACGGGCAGAGTGTACGGGTGAACCTGCAAGGCGGTGCTCAAATCTCTGCCTCTACCTCCGGCAGCGGTAATGGCGGACAGCTAACTATTACCGCTCCTGATTCCGTTACGCTGACTGGAGATGGTTCCATCATTGCCGCTGGAACAGGTGGAAGCGGTGCAGGGGGAAATTTAAGTCTTCGCACAGGCACCCTCAATATTCAAAATCAGGCAGAAGTCACCGTCAGCAGTTCAGGTACGGGACTTGCTGGCAACTTGTCTGTGGATGCCGATCGCATCTACCTCAACAATGGGGGTAGAATCCGTGCCGATACAACGGGTGGTGGTGGAAATATCAACTTGCGATCGCCCTTCATCCTCCTCCGCAATGGCAGTAACATCTCAACTAATGCAATTGGAGAAAACATTCCTGGTGGCAACATCAGCATCGATACCCGCTTCCTCATTGCAGTGCTGCACGAAGATAGCAACATTAGTGCCAATGCCGAAGATTTTCGCGGGGGCAATGTCCGCATCAATGCCTTTGCCATCTTCGGCATTCAGCCCAGTCTCGTTTCCACTCCTCTGAGCGACATCACGGCATCGGGAGCAACGACTGCTTTGCCGGGCACGATCGATGTCACGACTGCCGGACTTGACCCAACATCGGGGTTAGTTGCATTACCCACCGACTTGGTGGATGCGTCAGGGTTGATTGCTCAAGGCTGTCCGGCTGATCGAGGCGATTCCTTTGTCATCACAGGTCGCGGAGGCTTACCGCCAACACCTGCACAAGAACTCGATGATGACGCGGCGTGGGACGATCGCGGAATTCTCACGGTGGCTCAGCCGATGCACAAGAGAGGAGCCAGAAAGCTATCCTCATCAGGCACTAACGCAGAAGGCTCACGCCCTGGAGTTGTTTCCCAAGTAACGACTGCTGCTTCACTCATTGAAGCGACAGGTTGGCAGAAGACGGCAAGTGGAGATGTGATATTGATTGCTAATACATCTGACCCAACGGTACAGAAGTCGTTGTCTCAATCAGTTGCCTGCAACGGCAGGCGGTAAATCAGTGAAAACAGAACTAATTTTCTGCTCTTGCTGTGTCTGGTTTCCGCCTTAGCTGGAGTAATCATGCAAAATAGCCTATTCTGTCCCTATCAATGCGACAGAGGATGGCAACATGAATCGATTGCATGTTCAAGTCAGTGCTTTGACGGTCAGCCTCGTGAGTGCATTACTTTGGGTTCAACCGAGTGCCGCGCAAGTCGTACCTGACGGTACGTTGCCTGTAGGGGAGCGATCGCAAGTTTCAGGTGATCCCAACGCTCAAATTGATGGTGGAGCCAGGCGAGGGGGTAACCTGTTCCATAGTTTCAGCCAGTTTTCGATTCCGACAGGTGGGGCTGCTTACTTCAATAATGCAACTGATGTACAAAATATCTTTAGCCGCGTTACGGGTAGATCAGTTTCGAGTATTGATGGGGTGATTCGAGCGAATGGTACAGCGAATCTGTTTTTACTCAACCCCAATGGCATTCTATTTGGTTCTAACGCTCGACTAAACATTGGGGGTTCTTTTGTTGCCACCACTGCCAACAGCATCAACTTTGCCGATCAGTTTCAGTACAGTGCCACCAATCCTCAAACCACGCCGCTCTTGACGGTGAGTATTCCAGTTGGGTTGCAGATGGGGACGAATCCAGCACCGATTAGAGTTCAGGGAACTGGCTACAACTTATCTCAAGGTTCGATCTTCGTTCCGATCACGGTGGGAAAGGCCGCCACGGGTTTGGAGGTTTCAACCGGACAAACGCTCGCCTTGATTGGTGGCAATCTTGACATCCAAGGTGGCGTTCTGACAGCAGAACAAGGACGCATTGAACTAGGCAGCGTGCGCGATGGTCAAGTTGATGTAGGAGATCGATTTGCCTTGGGTTATTCAGGCATTCAATCATTTGGAGAGATTCATCTATCGCAGCGAGCATTAGTCAATGCTAGTAATAGCGGTGTGATTCAAGTGCAAGGGGGGCAAGTATCGCTTACGGATGGCTCCCTACTGCTCATTCAAAATCAGGCAGGGCAAAGTGGGGGAAGTATTGCTGTCACTGCCAGTAAACTTGTGGACTTGAGGGGAACGAGTTTGGATGGCAGTGTTTTTGGTGGGCTGGAAAGCCAAGCATTGGGAGCGGGAAGCGGAGCCGATCTTACCGTTAAGACTCAACGCTTTATTGTCCGGGAGGGCGCGATCGCCTCTGCCTTCTCCTATGGCTCTGGTCCAACTGGACAGATCAATGTGAATGCTACAGACAGTATGCAAGTCATTGGCATTGCTTCCAGTTCTACACTTGGTAGCCTTGTTGCTGCAATAGCAGTGGACTCTAGCGATACGGGCAATATCACATTATCAACAAGTCAGTTAAGGGTCGTTGATGGCGGTTCCATTGGCACGACAACCGTTGGCACTGGTCGCAGTGGAGACGTAACTATAAATACTTCCGAAGCGATCGAAGTCACTGGCACAAACTTTCTCAGGCAGAGCAACATTGCAGCAGGCACAGTCAGCGGAGAAGCTGGGAGGTTGACCATCCATACAGAAAGGTTGCGGGTTCAGGCAGGAGGAACCATCAATACTGTCACTATCGGAGATGGAAGTGCTGGAAGTCTAATTATTAACGCTAGGGAGTCGATCGAGCTTGACGGCAACGGCACTCAATTTTCTGCCCCTAGCTCTGTGGGTGCCTTTGGCTTTCGGTTTACAACTGAACAGCCTCAAGATCCAGCCTTGCTAGCACCAGAAGCCCCAACCGGCGTGTCTGGAAATGCAACCATCACGACTGGAACGTTAACGATGACGAATGGTGCAAGAGTTGATGTAAGTAATGCGGGAACAGGTCCAGCAGGACTCTTGGGCATTCGAGCTAATTCGATTACTCTCAACAACCAAGCAGGCATTACTGCCTCAACTGCCTCTGGTCAAGGAGGCAATATTCAACTTCAAGTTCGAGATACCCTATTGCTGCGCCAAATTAGCGGAGTCTCAGCAATTGCAGGTGGTACAGGCAATGGTGGCAACATTCAAATTGATGCAGGGGCGATCGTCGCCGTTCCTACCGAAAATAGCGACATCAGCGCCAACTCAGTCAACGCTCGTGGTGGCAACGTGACGATTAATACCTCCGGTATTTTTGGCATCCAGTTTCGTCCGCAAGACACACCCTTGAGCGATATCACCGCCACTGGAGCCACGTCTACTCAACAGGGAACGGTGCAAGTTAACATTGATCGGTTTGATCCCACTTCGGGTTTAGTCCAATTGCCCTCAGGCGTAGTTGACTCATCTCGGTTAATTGCTCAGGGTTGTCCCGCTGATCGCGGCGATTCCTTTGTTATCACAGGTCGCGGTGGTTTGCCGCCCAGACCAGAGCAACAACTCGATGATGATGCGGAGTGGGACGATCGCGAACTTCTCACGGTGGCTCAGCAGAGAGGACGGGGAGAGACGGACCTCGGCAGGAGCGCTCAGTCGAACGAGACGCGGAGACCTGGAGAATCTTATCATTCAACATTCAAAACTCAAAACTCAAAACTTCCCTAC
The DNA here is from genome assembly GCF_014695795.1 of Phormidium sp. FACHB-592. Lineage (NCBI taxonomy): Bacteria > Bacillati > Cyanobacteriota > Cyanophyceae > Oscillatoriales > Oscillatoriaceae > Phormidium > Phormidium sp. FACHB-592. The sequence continues at coordinate 19,655 of NZ_JACJOZ010000038.1, read as the reverse complement.
CTTCCAGTTACCGAGGCTACCAGATGGCAAACAACTTCTACTGGAGAGATTATTCTGGTTGCGAACACGGAGAATTCAACCATGCAAAATTCGTTCAATGCAGCGCATAACTGGTTGAATCACTCAACCTCCTGTCAAGGAAAGCAGTAAAAGTTTAAGTTACGTTAAATTGCCTATCTTTCCTAGTCTAAGTTCGTAATACTTGCGACCATAGGATATTAATTCAGCTAATAACAGACGTCTGCTGACGCTAGCATCGGAAGGAGCCGCACATGTCAATGCATGAGAGGTACTGGAGCCAGCGAATCGATCAAGGAGTTCGTATCCTACAGCGCCTCTTCTCCAACCAAGGATGGCGGTGGTTGCTGCCGTTTGCTCTAGCGGGATTGCTTATGACCCTGAGCTTACATACAGCGATCGCGGTAGCAGTACAAAGCGATGTCAACGGGGTTAACGGCGAGACGATCAGGCAAGCTGTACCATCCTCTGCTTCAGCCCAAGTGCAGCAGGCAGAAACCCGCTACCAGGCAGGGCAATTTTTAGAGGCGATCGACCTGTGGCAACAAGCGGCTACCCGTTACGCAAAAGATGGCGATGCGCTCAATCGATCGCTGGTGCTGAGTTTTCTGGCGACTGCCTTTGCCGATTTAGGTCAGTGGAATCCAGCGAATGACGCGATCGCTCAGGCAATCTCATTACTCAATGCTCAAAGCCCAGCCTCAAATGACACCTCACGGGTTCTCGCTCAAGTGTTCACCACACAAGGAAAGCTGCAACTCGCGCAAGGTAAAGCATCAGATGCATTAGCAACCTGGCAACAGGCAGAATCGTTTTACCGCAAAACAAACAATCCCAACGGGATTTTAGGCAGCCAGATTAATCAGGCAAGAGTGCTCCAAGCAGAGGGACTGTACCGACGAGCCACCGATCTTCTGGCGCAAGTGCGCCAGTCTTTACAAGACCAGCCCGATTCGCGTCTGAAAGTGACTGGGTTGCGAAGTCTCGGCAAGATGCTGCGCTTAGTTGGCGATTTAGTGCAATCCCGCACAGTTCTAGAGCAGGGTTTGACGATTGCTCAAAAACTCCCAGATAAACTGCCTGCATCAGATATCAGCAGTATTTTGTTCGGCTTGGGCAATACCACTCGCGCTCGGGGGGAGACTGATACTGCCCTAAATTTTTATCAAAACGCGATTGCAACCGCTCCCTCGCTTATGGCAAAAACCCAAATTCAACTAGCTCAGTTGAGTTTACTGGTGGAAGCCAACCGACTAACAGAGGCTCAGCGTCTATTTGCCCAAATTCAATCTCAGCTTGCCCAACTACCGCCTAGCCGTCTGGCGGCGTATGCTCGCATTGATTTGGCTCAAAGCGCAATGAAACTCAGCCGTTATCAAACAGAGGCTGCATCTGCCAATCTGCTCAAACCCTCCGCTCAAGAACTCGCAACGGCAATTCAACACGTTCGCTCGATCGGCGACCACCGAGGTGAATCCTATGCGCTTGGCACGTTAGGGGGTCTCTATGAAACCACCCAACAATGGAACAATGCCAAAACCCTAACTCAACAAGCCCTCAACTTAGCTCAGTCCATTGGTGCCCCCGACATTGCCTATCAGTGGCAGTGGCAGCTCGGACGCGTTTTATGTGAAGGTCAACAGCCTTGCACGTCCACTGGAATGCAAAAGGCAACGGCTGCTTATGCAGAAGCGGTGAAAACCCTACAATCGCTTCGCAGTGATCTGGCAGCGATTAATCAAGACGTGCAGTTTTCCTTTCGAGAAAGTGTTGAACCTGTCTACCGTCAGTTTGTCGAACTGTTGTTGCAATCCGAGACAAATGTGCCCAGTCAGGAAAACCTGAAACATGCACGTGAGACGATTGAAGCGTTGCAGTTGGCAGAACTCGACAACTTTTTTAGGGAAGCCTGCATTACAGCGCGTCCGGTCAAGATTGATCAGATTGATCCCCATGCGGCAGTCGTTTACCCCATCATTTTGCCGCATCAATTTGCTGTCATTTTGTCTTTGCCCAATCAACCCTTGCGTTATCACAAAACCTCGCTGCCGCAAGCGAAAGTCGAGCAAATTCTCACCCAAATGCTTCAGGGGCTGAGAGCGACTGCTTTTGTGGAAGATTGGTTGCCGATCGCTCAACAGATCTATGCTTTGCTGTTGCGCCCTGAGGAAGAGGCATTAGCAGCCAGTAATATCAAAACCCTCGTGTTTGTGCCTGATGGCTCGCTGCGTGGTTTGCCAATGGCAGCCCTGCACGATGGTCAACGGTATCTCATCGAAAAATATAGCGTGGTGCTCAATCCCGGTCTACAACTGCTGCAACCGCAAGCGATCGATCGTCTGCAACTAAAAGGACTCCTGGCAGGACTGAGTCAAGCTCAGGGAGAGTTTTCAGCCTTGCCAAATGTGGTGACTGAAATTAGCCAAATCAAAGCCGAAATTCCGTCTCAGGTACTGTTGGATCAAACCTTTACCAATCAAGCGCTGAAAAATGAGGTTGATTCCACACCATCACAACTCATCCATCTAGCCACACATGGACAGTTTAGCTCCAATGCTGATGATACCTTCATCCTCACTTGGGATGGACGCATCAATGTCAAACAATTAGACCAACTGTTGCGCTCAAGAGAACGAAAGCTCAAACCGATCGAATTGCTCGTACTGAGTGCCTGCCAAACGGCAACTGGGGATAAACGAGCGGCGTTAGGCATGGCAGGGGTGGCGGTGCGATCCGGTGCGCGTAGTACGCTCGCGTCCTTATGGTCCGTGAACGACCTCTCCACTGCATCACTCATGATTGAATTTTACCGCGAGTTAAGCAAACCCGGCATGACAAAAGCGGCAGCGCTTCGCCATGCCCAAATCACGTTGTTACAACAAGATGGGTATACTTCGCCCTATTACTGGGCACCGTTCGTTCTCTTAGGAAATTGGCTTTAAATGACTTATGTACTTAAAAAAAGCTTATTTGGGTCTTGTCTCTACTGGTATTACCATCACTTTGCTGGCGATCGCTCCTAGCATGGCCGTTGCAATAGCAGCCCGAATTTCCTCGTCGGATACTTCTCCTACGCATAAATTCGCCTTAATTTCCTCTTCTAAGAGCGGTTGGGGAGATCAAATCATACAACTGGCGCAAAGCGGTTCTCCCCCTCCCCGCAAGAATCCCGGTAGCTCAGTATCGGGCGGGCGGCGTGATCCCATCGTCTGTCCTCAAGATGTCAATATGCCAAAAACCGATTCGGGGCTGATCGCTCTCAGCCCGACCACGAAACCTGGCACCGCTCTGGCAGAGCGACCCTCCTTTCTTGTCTATGTACCCAAAACCAATGCCAAAACGGCAGAATTTAGCTTGCGCGATGCCAAGGGTCGTGGTGTCTATCGCACCACTCTTGCCCTAAGTGACACGTCTGGCATCCTCAGCCTTAGCCTTCCCGCTCAAGCACCGCCGCTAAAAGTGGGTGAGCAATATACATGGTTCTTTGCTATCGTTTGTGACCCCAACCGTCGTCTCAGCGATCGCTTCGTCACAGGCATGGTTCAACGCATTGAATTTGACCCGGTTCGCTTAGGCCAAATCCAACAAGCACCATTGAGGGAGCAGGTGGCGCTCTACCAAAAAGCAGACGCCTGGTACGATACGCTCGCTGCCCTGCTTGAGCTACAGCGTACCCAACCAAATGACTCCAGCATTCATACACTTTGGAATAAATTCTTGCAAGCTGGTGGTGTGAGTGTCATGCTCAATAAACAGTCAAGCCAACAGAATCCGCGTTGAGCGATCGCATTGAGACTATGTGGGCAACTCTAAAACAGCAGCTTTGGCGATGGCGTGGAATCTTGATCACGGTTCCCGCTGTTGCTGGAGGAGTGCTGCTTTTACGGTTAACGGGGGCACTCCAACTTATGGAGTTAGTGGCACTAGATCAGATGTTTCGCCTCCGCCCCACTGAATCGGCGGATTCTCGCATTGTGCTCATCACCGTCGGTGAGGACGATGTCAAGCAGTTGGGACAGTGGCCCATGTCAGATGCGACGTTGGCTCGTCTGATTTCATCCATCAAACGCCAGCAACCAAAAGTCATTGGACTCGATATCTATCGAGATTTACCGATAGAACCAGGGCACCAAGAACTTGTCAAAGTCTTTCAGTCCACGCCTAATTTGATTGGGATTGAGAAGGTTATTAAAACCGCTCAAGGTGAAGTCATTCAAGCACCACTTGCTCTAGAGCAGCGGGGTCAAACAAGTGCCAGCGATCTCCTGTTAGATGAGGATGGCAGAATTCGTCGTAGCTTGCTATACCTAGCCAATCGCAATGGAAAATCGATTATGACGTTGGGAGCACGCTTAGCCGCTGTGTATCTCAAACAAAAGGGTATCCAGTTGGAACCAATGAATGTTAGTCAGACTCAGTTCCGGTTGGGACGAGCCGTGTTCACAACTTTGGAACCCAACGATGGGGGGTACGTGAATATTGACAACGGCGGGTATCAAATTCTATCAAACTTCTCCAAATTGCCCAATGGATTCCGCAGTGTCTCAATGACCGATGTCTTGCAAGGGCGTGTAGCTCAAGACTTGATGCGTAATCACATTGTACTGATTGGATTAACCGCCGAAAGCCTTGAAAATCGCTTTTTCACCTCCTATACAACTAATGCAATATCAACATCGGTTGGTATTGAGGTTCACGCTCTATTTGCAAATCAATTACTGAGTGCAGCGTTGGATAGTCGCCCCTTATTAAAGGTCTGGTCAGATCCACTTGAGTGGGGATGGACTATTGCTTGGTCTGTAATCGGAGCCGTAATAGGATGGGTATCACGATCGCCGAGACAAATCATAGTTAGAGCCATTGTGTTAGGAGCTATGCTTCTAGGCAGTGCCTATGGATTATTTTTAGTAGGTTGGTGGATTATCATCATTCCTCCCCTGCTGGCGCTTATGGGGTCTATCGTTATGAGTAGTAGTTACTTGCTCTGGGAAAATCTCAAAGAGCATGCCCGCACTTTAGAACAGAAGGTAACAGAGCGAACTCTAGAACTGAGCCAACAAAAACAGCTCCTGCAAACGATTGTGGATCATATTCCAGTCATGATCACACTGTATGAGACAACGGGACAGATCAAGTTCGTCAATCGCCAATTTGAGCAGATCTTGGGTTGGTCAACTACAAATCTGCACCATATTGATTTAATTGCTGAACTGATCTCTGATCCTCAACAACAACAGCAGATTCTGGAGCATATGTTAGCGGCAACTGGTACCTGGTTGGACCTGAAACTCAAAACAAAAGCTAATCACTTGGTCAACACTTCTTGGACAAACATTCGACTGGCGAATCAACTGTTTGTTGGCATTGGGCAGGATATTAGCGATCGCAAACGAGCCGAAAAGGCCTCCATTTTGGATGAACGTAACCGCATGGCGCGAGAAATTCATGATACGCTAGCTCAGGCGTTTACTGGCATTTTGCTACATGTTGGAGCCGTAGCAGAGGAAATTCCTGAAGAAGCCGTAACCATACAAGCTCACCTAGAGACTGTCGATGAATTAGCCCGCACAGGGCTCTCGGAAGCGCGTCGATCGGTAGCAGCACTGCGTCCCAAACTTTTAGAAGAGGGTAACTTATTCAATGCCCTCAAACACTTAACAGCTCAGATGAAGTTGTCTACGAACACCAATATCACGTGTGAAACTATCGGTGCTACCTATGCTTTACTACCCGATGTGGAGAACCACTTGTTGCGGATTGGACAAGAAGCCTTAACCAATGCGGTTAAGTATGCCCAAGCCTCTCAGATCCATCTTGAATTAGTCTGTGAGGAAACCCAATGCGTCCTACGGATCAAAGATGATGGACAGGGGTTTGATGTTGGTCAAGTATCTGCCACTAAAGGCTTTGGGTTACTGGGCATGAGTGAACGGGTAGAAAAAATGGGTGGTGAGTTAGTCATTCAAAGTCAACCGGGTCAAGGTACAGAAATTGTTGTTGTTGTGAGTCGGGGCTAAGTAGTATGGAGCAAACAACAGCCATTCGCGTTCTGCTTGTGGATGACCATGCGATCGTCCAGCAAGGACTCGCTGTCATCATCAATAAACAGGCAGATATGACAGTGGTTGGTAAAGCTAAAAGTGGTATTGAAGCCATTAACCTCTTCCGCCAACTCCAACCAGACATCACTCTGATGGATTTACGAATGCCTGAAATGGACGGAGTAGAAGCCATCACAGCAATTTGTGCTGAATTCAATACCGCTCGCATCATTGTCTTGACGACTTATGATAGCGATGAAGATATTTATCGTGGTCTGCGGGCTGGTGCAAAGGGCTATCTGCTGAAGGACTGTAAACCGAACGAGCTACGAACCGCCATTCGTACGGTTCATAACGGTCAGCAGTATATTCCACCGAACGTTGGTGCAAAGTTGGCACAGCGGATGAGCCATCCAGAGTTGACTGATCGTGAATTAGAAATCCTTCAGTTGATCGCTCAAGGAATGAGTAACTTAGAGATCGGTGCTGCATTGCACATTACTGAAAACACCGTTAAATCAAACGTCAACCGCATTTTAAGCAAATTGGGAGCTAAAGATCGGACCCAAGCAACGATTATTGCCCTCAAGCGAGGAATCGCCAACCTCTAAGTTTGTTTAGCCATACTGTTTGATGAGTCTTGTAGCAGGAGAATCAAGAACCCCGCTGCAAGCAGACGGGGTATGGAAGCAGATTTACTCCCGACCCCAAGGAATCGGATTGCAAGCTTGACGTTTCACCGCAGAGCGGCAGGGAATATGACCCATACTCGATTCAAACCGATCTCCGAAAATAATATTTCGTTATTCTGGTATTGAAAATACTGTTCAGTTAAACGTTTATAGAGTTGTGGGAGTTTATGCCCTTTGCCCACAATTTGAAATTTTTTATAGATATGCTTCAACCTTTGGGTGAAAGCTTCTTCTTCAATTGTCGAATACGACTTAATATACGCTTCTAGCAGTTCACATTTAGTTGGACATTGAGCTTCTTGAAGACACATCACAACTTCAGCTTCAAGAGCGGTCAATCCGTACTCTGGACGATTGGAAAGTGTTTCTAAAAAAGAATCCCAGCTCATAAGCAGTCACTACTTAGCAAGGGAAAAAACGACAACGGCATGCTGTAGCTCCCTTACACCTAATTACACTTCACTACAGTTTCCTAATATTGACGCATCTATAAAGGCAGTCAATGATGATTATACCGTTTAGAACCTTCAGTGCCTACACGAGCACGCTCCCACTGGATCACTCGTCTAGAATTGCTGTAACAACTTGCTAGTGAAGAAGAATAACCATGATGATGACTGATACCGTTCTCACTGATCGTTATCAAATTGAAGAATTATTGAGTCAAAAGGCTGGACGACGAACTTTTTTAGCGAAAGATCTCCAATCTCAAGTGCCAGTCATCATTAAACTGCTGCGATTTGGAGATGGCTTTAAGTGGGACGATCTGAAATTATTCGAGCGCGAAGCCACCACGCTTAAAAATCTCGATCATCCTGAAATCCCTAAATACCTTGACTACTTTGAGGTTAATGAAGTCGATACTCCTAGTTTTGCTTTGGTGCAATCTTATATCGAAGCACCTTCACTCGCAACTCTCATCACTAGAGGGCACAAATTTTCTGAGGCTGAAATTATCGAACTAGCTGATCGCTTGTTAGATCTCCTGACCTATCTTCACCAGCAACATCCCCCTGTGATTCATCGAGATATTAAGCCTAGTAATATTCTGCTTAGAAATCGCTCTGGCAATAGTATTGGTGATGTCTATCTCGTTGATTTTGGGTCAGTGCAAACTGTTACAAAAAAAGAAGAAGGAACTATTACGATCGTTGGCAGCTATGGCTATATGCCTCTTGAACAATTTGGCGGACAAACGACAACCGCCTCAGATTTATATAGTTTGGGGATGACGTTAATTTATCTACTTACGGGCACGCATCCCGCAGAGTTACCCCAAGTAGATGGACGGGTAAAAATTAATGCTGAAATTAGCAAGCGGTTCGAGCGATGGCTAGAAAAAATGGTCCATCCCCATCTTGACAAACGATTCGATAGTGCCAAAGCGGCGCAAGTTGCGCTGAAATCTGAAGATGGCAGCTATGGGAATTTCGATCGATTAAAACCTGCCCATACTCAAATTCGTCTATACCGCGATCGAAATCGATTACAAATCACCTGGCATCAAGCAGATGAAGATTATTCCTCTTTCCTGGTGATTTTGGGAGTGTTATTTTGTTTGTTGATTATGACTTGCATCCCATCACTTTGGCTTGTGTGGTTTTTCTTTTTTCTATCTTCTCTGGCAGGAGCCGTAAGTAAGTTAACTGTTTTTCTCCGAAAAACAAATTATTGGCCCAAAACAAAATATCATCTAATTATTGATAATCGCAACATTTACAAATTGAAAGATCACAAACAGGGGCGCGAGTCTCTCAAATTATCAGTGGATCTGCGAGCGCAAATCGAAATCTTGGCGTACAATCCTGGCTATACATTCAACGAATGTTTAGATACAAAGGGCAACCTTGTTCAAGGTAGTGCTATTACCATCCCACCAAAATTGTATTTATATTGCGGAAATTTTGAGTATTCTTTTCCTGAATTTTCCCAGGCAGAATTATGGTGGTTGGGCCAGGAATTAAGTGACTTTCTCAATCTCGAACTCCAAGTCATTTATCCCACTCCTAAAGTACCTCCCGCACCCTCTTGTGGAGGTGGTTGCTGATGAATGAAGCAGAAGCCGAACTCTACGCTAAACTTCGTAAATTTAAGCTAGATGATCCCATTGCTCCCTATCCCATGTCGGCTAAATTAGCATGGGAATATCATTGGAGTGAAATTTATACCTTGCGAGCGATGTACGAATATAAAAAGTACATTTTCTTAGCCGCGATTGCTGAAGGCATGGTATCGCCATCGAGTGTGATCGATTGCGTCTGGCACTATCATTTACTCTATACCTGTTCCTATTGGGAAGAGTTGTGCGGCAAGATTTTGAAAAAATCGCTCCATCATTATCCTGGCGATAGCGGAACCAGTCAACGATATGATTACACGATCGAACTCTATCAAAGTTATTTTGGATCGCCGCCAGCCGATATTTGGGATTTTCCCCCTTTCCATAGCAACCATCTCGATCGACACCAACGTTATTGGCAAATTCCCAATCCGATTTATTGGGTGAAAAAATATCTCTCTTTATCTCTCTTTCACCATTCAAGCGAAAGAAAAGAAGAGATCAAACGGTGAATTGCAACGCCGCCCTTATATAGCAATGAAGAAATTTTGGTCACCAAGGCTGGAAGGCTTGCTACTGAGAACTTCTAGCAATCACTCGGATTTAGCACTTAACAGTCTGAACTTTCCCATTTTCGACTGTTTCTAAGACAGCCGAGGTTGTAAAAGCTTAATTTTGCGTTGTTTTAGCCTTTTTACTGCAACCAGACCGAACATCGTAAATGGGACAGTTGATCCTTCGCGACCTTTTTTCTCGGTTGCTATACAAAGGCGCACATTAAAAAATTCAACGATTTTTCTATCACAGGGTAGATGCGGCTATCTTAGGGATGTCGCTTCTCTTCCAGCTAATCTTCTGTGGGCTCGGCTGCATGTTTCATTTTGCTAATTTGCCCTACTGGATTTTTCTAGGAATAGGCGTTCTATTATTTCTGCTGGTAATCGTGTCCGGTGGTGGCGATGACGACCTGGATCTGGATGCCGATTCAGATATGGACAATCCGCTTGATCTCGATACTGACTCAGATGCAGACTTTAGTGTCTCTCAATTAATGGCATGGCTGGGTTTTGGTCGAGCGCCTTTGATTCTGCTGCTGGCAACTGACCTCAGCCTATGGGGAGTGTTTGGCTGGATGTTGAATGTGCTGGTCTGGAGCACAATCGGGCAGTTTCCTGGATCGCTGCTGGCTGGCGTAATTCTGGTTGTCTCATTGGGAGTTGCCCTATTCTGCGGCAGCCTTGTGGCGCGACCTGTAGGCAAGGTGTTTGCCTCGTTTGGTGAAGATACTAGCCGCGATCGATTAATTGGCTGCATTGGCAGCGTAGGTTCTGCCGTGATTCCATCCGCTCAAGATGGTCGAATTGGGCAGGTCGATGTCTTAGACTCTGCCCGTAATCGAGTCACGATCAACGCTCAAATGCCGGAGTGGGCAACCGTGATGCCCCGATTTGGCGATCAGGTTTTAGTCATTGATCGTTCTGCTCATACCTACCTAGTTGTGCTCAAAGATAGCCTCGACCAGGACCAGTGGATGGATACATCTCGTAAACAAGACTTACATTAAGGAAGAATTTATGCTGTTCTGGTTGACGTTCATTCAATCCCTACCGACTGTTTCTATTCCCCACGATTCATCGTTTCTGCCACTACCGGCTCAATCAAAGAACCAGGAGCTTCAGATAGGCATTGAGCAACCTGTAGCGCTGTCGCCCCTATCAGTTACGCCACCTGTGCTCGGGCAATTAGGTCCTGGCTTATTGTTCTTTCCCGGTTTGATTGGTGGGTTAGTACTGCTGCTGTTGCTTAGCGTCTGGGCATACACTCGGGTCTACGTGATTACCCCAACCAACGAAGCATTCGTGCGAACGGGTGGCGTCTTTGCCAAGCGCAAAACGGTGATTCTCAATGGTGGCTGTGTCATTCTGCCGGGGTTTCATGAGCTAACCCGTGTACCACTGCGAGAAATCTCCATTGATGTGGAGCGGACAGGTAAACTTGCTGTGCGGACGCAAGACTATCTACGGGCAGATATGCGGGTAACATTCTATGTCTGCATCAATGCTTCTGAAGAGGATGTCTTAACGGCTGCGGCTCGTTTGTCACAAAATAAACGCATCACCCCAGAAGACATTAAAAATGCTCTGGAAAAACGGGCAGACGATGCGATTCGGGCGGCAGCGAAAACTAAGAGTCTGGCAGAGATTGATTCTGACAAACTGGGATTCGCTCAAGAAGTTTTGAATCTGGTGCAACAAGACCTCGGTAAAGTGGGGTTAACTCTCAACAACATTGCCATTTCCGAAATTCAAGAAAGTGATACTTACGACGAAAACAATTTCTTTGATGCTCAGGGTGTACGCCTGCGAACCGAAACCATCCAGAAATCGATCCAACAAAAACGCGAGGTAGAGCTGTCTACCCGAGTGACAATCGAGCAAAAAGAGTTGGATGCTGAGAAGCGATCGCTGCAAATTGAGCAAGAAAAAGAAAGCGCTCAACTAGAGCAACAGTTTCAGGTGGAAGCACTCAAAGCGCAACGAGAGCGAGAAATTCAGGAAGCAAAAGAGCGGGAAACTGCGACTATTCAACGCAACAAAATCTTGCAGGCAAAGTCTGTTGAAGAAGAAGAAATCCGCAGACAGCTATCAGTGCAGCAGAGCCAGATTAGCGCTGACATTGCTTTGGAGGAGCGCAGTAAGCAGTTGAAGGTGACGAAAGCCTTACAGCAACAGGAAGCTGAAGTGGCAGAGATTACCCGTCAGCAAATGGTAGAATCTAGCCGTCTGCAAGCCCAGGTGCAAATTGCTGAGTCCGATCGACTAGCAAAACTGGCGCAGGAAGATGTATTGATCGCCGTTGCCAATAAGAAGAGGGAAAGCTTTGTTGCTGAAGCCCAACGAGCCAAAGCCGAAGCGGGCGTCACCACTGCTACCAAAATTGAAGAGGCAGAACGCTCCCAACGACTGGCTGTGATTGCGGCTGAAAAAGATGCCCAGGAAAAACGAGTCATCGAGCAAAACGTGGTCGAAATTGATGTGTTTCGCCGTAGACGGCAGGCAGAAATCGCTCAACAGGCGGCTGAACTGGAAGCTGAAGCCATTCGCACCCTGGCAGATGCAAACCGGGACAAAGCCCTGGCAGAAGCCGATGGCATCCGGGCACAAATGGAAGCTAAAAACGTGATCAGTGATGCTAACTTAACAGCCCAGATCATCACCAATCTCTTTCCCCAGGTTGCTGATCGCCTACCCGAAATGCTGCAAGCACTGGCTCCACAACCTGGAGTGTTGGGAGATGCTCGTATCTACGCTTTCCCTGGAGCCAATGGCAGTAACGGTAATGGCGCAACGGATATCAACAAACTCTTGCTCTCCACCAGTGGTTTATCCCTGATTAATACCCTGATGGATGAAGGCAAGCTAGGTTCGATCGCCACTCAAATCAGTCAATTATTGCGGAGCAATGGCAATAGCAACACTAGTGTTAAACCTTCCGCCGAAATTCACTCAGAACCATCCAGTGAGATTAGTGTCATTCTAGAGGATGGGAAATAAGTTCAACCCATTTCTACAGGAGACATGATGGATCAACGAGAAGTAACCGATCGTGAGGGCATTACCTGGACCTGTATTCAAGCCTTAAGCGGCATCTCGGATGAGGCAGCACAGGTCAAGGGAGAGGAGGATAGCTATTGGGTGGTCTGTACTCCCAGTGGTGGTGCCCAATCAGTGCGGGTAAAGTTACAGGGCGATTGGCAGACAACCGAATCGGATGAGACCTTGCTGGATGAAATTGCCGCTGCTCAAGAAACTTGATACAAACTGGTATGGTGAACGGCGATTGCTTCTAGCTAGAACTCCACACAGAAATGTGTTTAGGTGAACGCATCGAACTTTATATTTTGAGTGGAGCGTTAGTCGCCAGTGTAAACAAGGCTGCTGCTACGAAGGCAGCGATCGTCACAGGGAGTAGGGGCATGAAGTTCTCAGCTTTGAAAGGCATTTTTGCTCAGGAACAAACTAGCCGAGGGCTACTGGTAGTCGGTTTGGATGCCGAAGGGCGACAAGTGGAGGTGCTCTTTCATATGACCAATGAACCAAAGGCTAACTGGGAAGCTGTGAAGGTGAGCTACCTGTAAGCGGGGTTGAGCCAACAGCAAGGGGACAGTCCAAATCACAAGCAACAATTTTGCACCCTTACAGGCTAGTCAGCAAGGATTGACCACGACTCATCAAGGAGACCGTTCACTCCCACGGCTCACTAACGACCAGCCTTTTTCCGCTGCTCAAATGAAGCCCAAAAATAACGAGGGCTGAGCCTGCCAACCTGGAACACGGTCGCACTCAGCTGTATCTAACCGAGCTGGAGGCACTGCGCTGGCAGCGGCTTGAGCGAAAACACACAAGGATGTTTTGGGAAAAGGGTGAGAAACTTGCAACGGAAAGCCACCTCCTTTGAATTTCAGGGTCTTACCGCCACGCACCAAAGCTTATTGGGACTCACCCTTGTGGAAGTGGTGCTTATAGTTTGTGGCGTGATGCTTCTGTGCCAGCCCCAATTGGCAACCCTCGAATGCGAGCGCCGTCAAGCCTTCGGGCGATGTAAACTCGTGGTCTCCAGTTTAGTTAAGGAAACTGTCACACCGTTGCCCTTGGAGCGGTTAGAGAAAGCCGACGTGCAATACCAGGGCCGCTTAAGTCAGTTGGTGCTACACACAGCTGATGGACGCTTCGCCTTTCCAGTCAATCGTGGGTTTAGTTCGACACGCGACGCTGCAGACCAGATCAATACGTTTGTGCAAACGGCTGCCCTGCCGTCTCTGCAACTGAAGCAGGATAACCGTGGGTTCGTTTACCCCCTGGCCTTGTGTTTACTGGGAATGGGCAGCGGCTCACTGTGGCTTAGTTGTAGAGGCTGGCTCAAACACTGCACACGCCAGTCCTAGCCTACCTTGGCTAGTGGTAGCGACCGGCAAGACTCAGCGCTCAAACCTACTATCGAGACCGATGTTAACCAACATGAACTGCAACTAGAAAAACGCTCAATCCCTCTGCTGCTCAAGCGCTCGGTGAGGGCACAGTCAACAGCATCAATGGCTACGGGAACGCCAACTCGCACTAATGACTGACTCTCAATCATCTGTTGCTGGGTTTCGATCGCTTGGCGGCGTAGTGCCGTTGTGAGTCATGGTCGATCCCCTAAAACTCGCAACCCGTACCAAAGACCGAGCGTCACGATGATGACAACGCCAGCGGCAGCAACCCACTCCGAAGGGAAAGATTCGGTGATGTCATAGCGAGAGGGTTCATTGTTCATCGCGTCGCCTGCCTGCGTATGACTAAAAAGGCAGCTGAAAGTGCTCGGGTCATTGTCCTTAAGCTAAAGCAGAAGCGGGATAATTGTCTCTAGTAGTAGCTTCACTTCAAGGGGACCGACATGGAATCACCAAACAGACCCAACAACGCTGATCCGCTGCTGTTTCGCTACGTCGCCACGGCTGAAGAGAGTAACCAACCGTCGATCAACGTGGTGCTTAGTGTTCAGGGCGTACTCATCGGCGGGCAGATCATCAGCGCAGCGCTTTATGCTGAGGCGCTGAAACCTGGCGCTAACATAAAAGATGCTGCCACGGTGTTTGCTCTGCTGCAGCAAGACATCCTCGCTGAAAGAGGACGGTACATTCACCTGCAAAACCCTTGGGTGGTTTCGGCTGCGGGTCAGATTCCCTTTAATCCTGGCTCTGTCTGGCGGTGCCGATTAGACGCGGTCGACGGCTTCTTTCTAGGACCGGTCCGGTAGAGATAGGCTAAGCATCCTAGGGCTCACACTTGCACCAGTGCTCAGGCATGGGTGCAATGAGGACTTTTTGACTTAGATTGTTAGCAGCGCTTCGCCATGAAAAAGCTACTGGTCTTCGGTCTCAGCCTTCTACTTTCTAGTACAGCTCTGGAGGCGAAGGCCTCTTACGACAACCTAGATCACGCTGACATCGCTTTTGTCAGTGAAGTGCTGCTGTCGTTCATTAGCGCCGGTAAAGCTCCGCACTCTTTGACATCACACCGCGCCGGATCATCGCCCTCGGTATTGGTCACTGCCACTTAAGACTGTTTGGTGCAGGGGGAGACACGGCTGTGAAGCAACAGATTGAAAAAGCCTTAGAAGATGTTTACTCGTACCGCGATCACACGGATCGCGGCCAAATACTACTGTCCTAGCAAACAGGTAGGCAGCTAAAAAGCTGGCAAGCTGGTGAGCACACCAACCCGATCAGCTGGCTTTGACACCAAAAAGGAGCAACAGCGGACGGTCAATCGTCATCCAGAGTACTGTATATAAAGCGGTGTACTAGTCGGTCTGGACTAAAGTTGAACTGTTTTGACTCAGAATGAAGTAGTACAGCGGCAATTTTACCCAGTTTAAGCGGCTGCAAACCCGGTGCCTTCGTTGCACGACTGCTCCGGGGGGCAACCATCCAAGCCGCTTGCTCGACGTAGCTGAAAGCGGTGCCGTCGGTGTCAGCAGTTGTACGTTTTCACGAAAGATAGTGCGGTTTTCAAATTCATAGCGTATAGCTCCTATCTTCTTTGCGTCATGGCTCGCGGTAAGGTGCTGCGATGACTCTAAAAGGGGAAACAGCTTTGCATCAAGCATCCGCTCGTTTCCTTCATCGGCAGCCGTTGTTGAAATAAACCTGCCGCATAAATTTGAGCAGATAGAACCTTTGTGCCATGCCTTTGCTCATGAGACCTGATAAAGCTGAGGTAAAAAAATAAAGTGCTTGTTCTGCAAGGGTTAGACGCTTTATAGTGCCGCGCCACGAATTTGAAAACCGCGCCTTTTTTTATCAAAACGTACAATTAGCGCTTTAGAGATGAGGTGAGATGAAAACGTTTACAGACTTGATCGCGCCAATCATGCCTGACGCATGCGGCGGAGAAATGTGTGGAGTCGATCGCTCTGCGGATTCGTCAGCACCTCACGCGCCGGACCCTCTTCCACAATCAAGCCCTGATCCAAAAACAGCACGCGATTGGCAACGTCGCGGGCAAACTGGATCTCGTGAGTGACGACCACCATCGTCATGCCCTTATCGGCAAGCTGCTGCATCACCTCCAGCACCTCACCGACCAGTTCCGGGTCCAGAGCGCTCGTCGGTTCATCAAACAGCATAATCTGCGGCTCCATGCACAAACTACGCGCGATCGCCACGCGCTGCTTTTGCCCCCCAGACAGCTGATCCGGGTAGGCATCTATTTTTTCTGCTAGCCCTACTTGCTCTAGATAAAAGCGCGCCCGCTCCTGGCTTTCCTGCTTCGATCGGTTTAGCACCTGCTGCGGAGCCAGCGTCAAATTATCCAGCACGCTTAAATGGGGAAACAGATTGAACTGCTGGAACACCATGCCAATTTGTGATCGCACATCGCGGAGTTGTTTTCGCGTCAGCGCTGGTTGCGACAACTCAATACCTGTGACAACAATGCGTCCCTGGTTGATCGTTTCCAACCGATTGAGGCAGCGCAGTAGCGTACTTTTGCCGCAGCCCGACGAACCAATCACTGCCAGCACTTCCGCGCGATCGACGTGACCGCTAATCCCCTTCAAGACATGTAGGGGTCCGTAGTATTTCTCGACATGCTCAAACAGAACTGGGGGCGTGCTCATAAGCTCAAAAAACCAAAAATGGAACTCCAGACAGATTCAGAGTTCAATGAATTAATCCAGTTATAGATAAAATCTGCTTTACGCATCTCTCCTTTTTAGGAGAGATTGTCCTCTAGCCAATTTAGATCATGACAACTGTGCGCCGACTGCTGCGATCGTTGCTGTTGAGTTTAAGCTGTTTGCTGCTCATTGTAAGCATGGGGCGAACGGAGAGTACCGAACTGAGGGTCGCGGTAGAGCCAGTGTATCCACCGTTCGAGTTCCGCGCTGCAAACGGCGAAATTCAGGGCTTTGACATCGATGTGATGCGGGCGGTCGGGAAAGCTGCAGGCTTTACAGTCCAGTTTCAAAGCATTGCGTTCGACGGCATGATCCCCGCATTGCAAGCGCAGACTGTTGATGCAGCGATTAGCGCCATGACGATCACGCCTGCGCGATCGAACGTCGTCACCTTCTCGCGTCCTTATTTCAAAGCGGGCTTGGCGATCGCGGTGCGCGAAGGTACTGAGAACGTCAACCGACTCGAAGACTTAAGCGGCAAGTCAATCGCCGTCCAGATCGGCACCACTGGTGCAGACGCGGCTAAACAAATTCCAGGGGCAACCATTCGCACGTTTAACGCCGCTGTGCTAACGCTTCAGGAACTCAGCAACGGCAATGTTGATGCCATAATCAACGACGCGCCCGTAATGCTGTATGCGATCAAAACAGGCAACCTCAAGGGCATTCGCATTGTCAATCAACTGCTGACCGAGGACTTCTACGGTATTCCCACGCCGCGCAACTCTCCCAACTTACAGCGAATTAACCAGGGGCTTGGCACTATTTTAAGCAATGGCACCTACACGCAGCTTTATCAGAAGTGGTTTGATGCTCAGCCACCGGAACTGCCCGCCACCGCGCCTGCCTCTGCTACAGGGAACACGACCGCCATTCCCAGTTCCACTCAGGTGATTCTCACGTCGCTGCCGCCACTGCTAGCCGGAACGCTGATCACGCTACAGCTTGCAGCGATCGCGGTCATCCTTGGCTTGGTCGGCGGCTCTCTCATTGGCATTGTCCGCTTGTCCAAAGTACGACTCCTGCGCTGGGCGGCGGCAGCGTATATTGACTTCTTCCGAGGAACACCGCTGCTGGTGCAGCTTTTTATGATTTACTTTGGCATTCCTGCCGCGTTTCAAGCGTTAGGACTCACGTTTAACTTTGACCGCTTCCTGGCGGCAATCATCGCTCTGAGTCTCAATTGCGCGGCATACGTTGCAGAAATTGTTCGGGCGGGCATTCAGTCGATTGAAACGGGACAGTCCGAAGCCGCTGCATCGCTGGGACTGGATGCGATGCAAACCCTGCGATTCGTCGTCTTTCCGCAAGCGTTACGCCGGATGCTGCCGCCATTGGGCAACCAGTTCATCAGCTTGCTGAAAGATACCAGTTTGGTTGCTGTCATCGGCTTCGAGGAGTTATTTCGACGTGGGCAGCTCATTGTGGCAGAGAACTATCGCCCGTTTGAACTCTATTTCGCGATCGCGTTGATCTATCTAGCCTTAACGCTGCTCTCGTCTCAAGGCTTCAGCTATCTAGAACGCTGGATGGACCCTGCTCAGCGGGGGCGAAAGCAGTTCACCAAATAGGACTAATTGAAGCGAAGCTGTCACCAGATGCAACTAGACAAAATCCAGAGCCTGAAACAACGCAAATTCGTTAACTATTCAGAGGCTAATGTGGACGCTGACAAAAAATAGTATGGAATAACTACTCTAAATCTCTTACCCTATAATAGCTCTAGCCTCATTGCACTTCATGGCAGTTTCGCTTCAATTAGTCCGAAAAAGGGGGACGCTTTACCCCAAAGGCTTCAGCCCTGGGAGCAAGCAGCTTTCAACGTGTCATTGAGTCTTAAAGCGTTCTTCTAAGTAGGCAATTGCTCTAGCACTGCCTCTAAACGCTGCTGTCGTTGCCGCTGCTCTAACCACTGACGGACAAACCTACTGCGTTAGTTGCAACTCTGCCGCAGTCAAAGCCCAACCACTTCCTGGCGCTACCAGAAGCTTTGAGCCGGCAACCGCTTGCGAGTATTTGATGTCTGTGCTGCACAAGTTGTGAACAAAGGATACTTTCTTGTTCGTCAACTGGGAGAGAGAATTTTTTCATTTGAGTGCATCAGACGCTCGCGAATTGTACCCTCAGTGCCACCTCACCCGAAGAAGCCTTACTCAACCAAGCGGGTGAATATGCCAAAGCTGGCTATGATGCTTTTGCGCTAGCCATTGTACGCGGCGTCAATCACTGGTTTCGCCCGATTGCCATGCTCCGCGTGGTGGATGCGTATCAGCAGGCGCAAAAGCTGGAGCAAGCGCAGCAACTTTATCTAGCCCAGCAGCAGTATGACCAGGCATTGCAACTGGCGCGACGGGAACGAGTACAAAACATTCTGCCTGACGTCGCACTGGCTTATGCTGCAGCCGGTCAACCACAGCAGGCACAGCAGGTTGTGGAAGCGATACCAGTGCTGGCTCATAGTCCGGCTCATTTAGATTGGTTGCTGCCGGCTTTAGCGCGCTCGTTTGCCCAAAAGGGCCAATTTGACCAGGCGTTACGCGTGGCGCAAGGGATCCGCACCAAGGTGTACAAGGGTCAAGCGCTGATCATGATTGCGATCGAGTACCGGGCTCAAGACAGCGTTGCCAGTCGAGCCCAAGCGACGGCCATCCTCAAGCAAGCACTGCAGGTGGCGCTGTCGATGCAGTAGCAGAAGGCTGTGCTGACAGTGCAAGTGCAACGATTAGCTACTTTGAGCGAGCACAGCGCTCTTGCATAGGTGCTCAGTGCCGTCGCTTGTGTCGCCTCAACGGGTCAGTCGTAAGGGCGTCAAGTTCAGACTCGGTGCCGCCCTCTACTCTTAGCGCTGCGGCGTTGTGCGTTGGCCACAAGGCGTGTCAAAGGGAACCCTTACCTCAAAGTGAAGTCCATGTGTTTACTTCGACTCAGGCTCACTTGCTGCGTGGTGAGTTGCTGCCACCCGCAGCTAACCAGCAAAACTAGCCCTGTCTAGAGCCGAGCGCTGAAAGCGATTCTGTGTAAGGCTTTAGGACCCATATGATAAACTTTTGCGCCGCTCTCGGCACCATGCCATCATGGTACGTGACAGCATCTATCAGACTGATAGAGAAAAGCTATTCCGGT
>NZ_JACJOZ010000037.1:0-21791 GCF_014695795.1 Phormidium sp. FACHB-592 | reverse complement strand
CTCATCGGTCAGGTCACTGTCGTAGTAAGGCTGACTCATATCCTCAAGCCATGTAGATGTCACTCTTCTGGTATCGCGCCTTTGTGACCGTAGTTGTCTTCTACTTCACATACATTTACAAACAGTTTCTTAGACAGCTCAACTGCAGAATGATTCCACGGTTTGATCGTGGATACAGCTTTATTCAGTCACGGTTGCCATCCGAGCGGTCACAGGCATAACCAATCCCTGCACCAGAACGCTACAAGCTAGTTGGTGAGTTCTTAAGGTTATTTGCGTCCGGTGAGCTTGGTCGTTAAACCGCTAGAAGTTTAGAGGCTGACAGAGGCGATTAAAGGCTCGATCGCAGTTCCTTTAGCATCTCCCGCAAACTTTCTCGCTAGTAGGGAAGATGAGTCCCCAACAGCGTCGAAACTCTTAGCGGGAGTGAAGTATTCAGGTATGGTGATAGGGATAACGTGCTGGATTTTGAGGGGGAAGCCAAGTTGCTCTGCTTCTTCAAAGATGGCAACGGCAAAACTGTACTATATATGCCGCTGTTGGTGTCGTGGTAATTGCCTGCGGTCTCGGTAG
The DNA here is from genome assembly GCF_014695795.1 of Phormidium sp. FACHB-592. NCBI lineage: Bacteria > Bacillati > Cyanobacteriota > Cyanophyceae > Oscillatoriales > Oscillatoriaceae > Phormidium > Phormidium sp. FACHB-592. Next base: position 21,218 of record NZ_JACJOZ010000037.1, on the reverse strand, counting down.
ACAGTTGAGAGGCGAGTTGGGCGACCGCCGCTGCCAGACCCTTTGATTAGGTAGGTGCTTGCAAGTTACTAACTTTTAGCAGACTCTAGTAGCTAATTACCCATGCCAATTTCACACCATCTGGGATACAACGATTGTTAAGAGAAGCGATCGCTTGCCCATACGAAGGCTTTGTAACCAGCAAAAACCGAATTGGTATTACACCTAACAACGAATCTTGACGCATGACCGTTTGGGAACTTGATTTCTACCGTCGCCCCCTACAGAATGCGGCTGGCGACCCGCTTTGGGAACTGCTGATCTGTGATTCTGTGGGTGCTTTTCAGTTTGTGACGTACTGCGCCCAGGCACAGGCAAGCGCAAGCTGGTTACTGACCCAATTACAGTCACAATTGCAAGCGTGGATAGAGGCAGGTCATACCTTGCCCGATCGTCTCCTCGTGTTCCGACCACAAACATTGCACCTGCTCGAAACCGCTGGGCAGCAGTTGGGCATTGCGATCGAGGCAACCCGACGCACGCCCCGGCTCAAACACTTGCTCGTTGAGCGATCGCGGCAATATGCAACACTTACAGACTCTTTAGAAGCACGCTATACAGGGCAGGGATATCAGCCATTAGCACTAGACAAACTGCCGCCCGTACCGTTACCAGAAAAGCTGTGGGGCGATCGCTGGCGGTTTGCCTCACTGCCTGCGGTCGATCTCATTGATACCGTTAGCGATCGCATGATTCCCATTCTGTCAGTGCCAGAAGCACTGCTGCCGCTTAAGCTAGGGCTAGCATCCACAGTGCCCATTCCAGGTGTGGTGATCGATGGCGGACGGCAAGCCATGCGGCTAGCCAACTGGCTCCAACAGTCTCAGCCTGTCTCGCTAGGCTACATTCCCGGTGCTCCTGATGGCTTGATTCTAGAAGCAGGGTTAGCCGATCGCTGGATTCTGACTACCTTTGAGGATACTGAGGTTGCCACGGCTGGGCAAGCATACGAACAGCACAAGCAACTCAGTCAGGGACTCCATTTTCTGCTGGTGCAACCCGACGACTCTGGTATGACCTACAGCGGTTTCTGGTTGTTGAAACCAGAAGATTAGCAGGTTGTTCACGCTTGCTTCGCTTGGCTTTCCAGCCAGATGGAGCCGTGAGGATAAGGACGTGCTTGCTGCTGCACGTTCTCAAACCAATTCCCTGTACAGTATGGACAAGGTGATAGCGCTCGCCTAAACCGCCCCTGGCTTTTTGATTTTTACTAGAGGGCTGATGGCTCCTACTGTTCCGGCTTGCTGCGGAAAGTAGAGCTGTTAATGTCAACTTCCAACGCAAGTCACGGCAAGTCGTTCGTTCGCTGGAGATTGCGTGATGTTGGCAAGTCTGCTCTGGATCGTCTTGATGGGCTTTTTTGTTGGTCAGATTGCCCGTCGCTTAAAGGTACCTGCTCTGGTGGGGATGATTACCGTTGGGGTGATCTTGGGTCCACAAGTCGGAAATGTCATCAGTCCAGGCGTTTTGAATACAGCGAATGCTTTGCGAATCATTGCAGTCATGGTCATCCTGATGAAGGCAGGGTTGGGACTAGACCGCGAGAAACTCAAGCAACAGGGAACAGTGGCACTGCGGTTAGGGTTTTTACCCGCCATCTGCGAAGCGATCGCGATCACCCTTGCCGCGATCATCATTTTTCGGTTTGATTTTCCTACAGGGTTACTGCTGGGCTGCATTATTGGGGCAGAGTCGCCAGCGGTGATTGTGCCAGGAATGCTCCGGTTAAAGAGTTTGGGGTGGGGAGTCAGAAAAGGAATTCCTGATGCCATTCTGACGGGAAGTGCACTGTCTAATGTGCTGTTGCTACTGATCTTTAGTCTGCTGCTGGCATTTCTCTCGCAAGGCGCAACAACAGGCATTCCCTTACCCGGTGGCTTCACCCTGAGTGCCTTGCAGCTCTTGCCCTTGCAAATCGTACTTCAGATTAGTTTAGGCGTGTTGCTGGGAGCCTTCTCTGCTCGCGTTTTAGTGTCTCTGCTGACAGAGCAAAACTGGACGCAAACTGCCGTGCAGGATACTTTAGTTGCCGCTAGCGTTGCCCTGCTGTTGGTGGTTTTGACTGAGCTATTCCCCTTCTATTCTGGCTATCTTGCCGTCCTGTCAATGGGCTTTTTTCTGATTGAATTTGATGCACCCCTAGCCCGGCGCTTGCGGGGGGGGTTTGATGGGTTGTGGACACTTGCCGAAATCTTCTTATTTGTCCTACTGGGAGCCAGTATTCAACTCAATGTTTTAGGCGCTGCGTTGCTACCAGGTTTAGTCTTGCTGGGTATTGGCACATTGATGGGACGATCGCTCGGCTGGTATCTCTCCACCGTTGGCAGCAATTGGCACTGGCGAGAGCGTCTCTTTTTGCTACCCGGAAATTCGGCTAAAGCAACGGTTCAGGCAGCGATCGGCGCGATTCCTCTCGCCAATGGCATTACAGGCGGCGAAATCATTCTGGCGATCGCGGCACTCTCAATTTTAGTGACAGCCCCATTGGGAGCCTGGGCAATTCCGACATTTGCTCCTCGACTGTTGGAACGTGGCGAGGTCGATCCCACTAAAGTAGCGATCGCTCGTCGCATTACCATTTTGGCTGCTGTCGATACCTCTCCTCTGGCAGTGCAAGTGCTAACGAAAACGGCTGAACTGGCGCGTCGCAGCGATAGTCAGGTCATTGTGCTGCACGTGAGCCGCACTAACGATCCAACCGAGATGGAATGGCTCCGAACAAAAACACAATTGCTCCTAGCAGATATCCGCTATCGATTTATGACGGTGGAAGGGACAGCCGCAGAGGCGATCGTTCGCACTGCCCAGGACTACAACGTGGACGAAATTGTGCTGGGTAAACGAGGACATCAACCGTTGGACACCGTTCTTGTTGGGTCGGTTTCACAAGCCGTTTTAGAGTCGAGTGCCATTCCAGTCATGGTCGTGGAACAAGTGCCCTCGTTTTGAAGTCGCCGTACATAAGCGCTGCTTCAATAGCGGCAGCAACTAACCAGACTGACTGCTGCAAGCCAAACGCTGAGAGCAAGTTACAGTTCATGGCTGGAGACACTTTATAAATCTTTCATGAGGACAGGGCTCAAATTGCTGTACGTCTTTGTCTCTGTTTACTAATAGGGTAGAACTAGCATAGAGATGCCCGTTGGTGCCCTACCAGATCGTTTTGACCAGCACAACCCACCTCACCGAAAAATCGCTTCTGAGGCTCCTCCATATGGCTCACGGCTTAAAGCAATTCGCACAATTTTCAGCGATCGCCCTGATCACTGTTTTAGGTTCAACAAAGGCTGGAATCGCGATTGAATCGCAAGATGTGAAAGCACGCTTGCTGGCGGACATTGGCTTTCAATATGCTGCACTTGGAGACTCTCAACGTTCGACCGAAGTTTTAGAGCAAGCGCTCCGCTCCACCAAAGCGATGTCTGCTCGCTGCTTCCAAGGCAACCTTTTAGCAAAAATTGGCGGTGGCTATCTACTGGTAGGACAGGAAACGCAAGGCAAACAGCTCCTGACAGAGGCGCTTCAAACTGCCGTAGCCCAGGAAGCAACGCGCTGTAGTCGCAGTGGCACCTCTCCAACCGAATCCTTACGCAACCGTGCCAAAGAGTACGCTGATGCCGGACACTTTGACCTGGCACTTGAACTGGGTCAGCGCTTAGTCGACCCCATGACGCTGGCAGAACTGGCCGGTTATCTCTCGGCGGCAGGACAGCCTGAGCGCGCCACAAAGGTCTTAAACCAGGCGATCGATCGAGCTGAAAGTCTGACGCACCAGGCAGACAGAACCCAAATGCTGGTCGTGATGGCAGAGCGGCTTCGGTGGGGTGAGCACAGAGAGCAGTCATCCGTTGTTCTGCAGCGAGCGCTAGAGAGCCTCAATGCTCCAGCACAATCCAAGCCAGCACCATCTAATGCAGTAAACTCCAAGCCAGCACCTGTCAGTGCCAAATTTAGTGCCGAATCGTTACAAGTTTCCTCAACCCTCCGCATAGCTAGAGTCTTTGCTGCGATTGGAGAGAACCAGCAAGCAATCGAAGTGCTCAATCAAGTTGTGCCAAAAATTCGGACCTTAGCAAGTCAACCCTTGCCGCTCGATCGGGTTGGGTACCAGATTGATGCTGCCCTTCAGTATGGTGAACTAGGGCAGAAGAGCCAGTCCGGTGACCTCCTGGCTGAAGCACTGGCAAGCGTACAGGGCATTCCCAGAGACGGCAGCTCCAACCGAGAGTATGCTGTGACCAAAATTGCCGAGGGCTATGCCAAGCTTGGTGACTTTAAGCAGGCACTACAACTCGCCCAAGCCATTCCCATTGTGAGTCAGCGAACGTCTGCGTTAGGGCAAATTGCGATCGCCTATGCTAAGGCAGGAAACCTGGATGCAGGAGTGAAACTGGCGCAGTCGATTAAAAACCGCAATGCAGTGCTGATAGAGGTTGTGAGACATCATCTCGGCAACAAACAGCCTGATCAAGCCTGGAATCTTGTCCAGACTTACCAGGTAAAGGGCATTTTGTCAGAGGTGGCTGTTGGTTTTGTGGAAGCAGGACAACCTGAGAAGGCACTGCAAATTGTTCAAACTGGCAACCTAAAGGGGTTTGTGCCAGACCTAGCACTCAGCTATGTGAAGGTAGGACAGCCTGATCAGGCTTTGCAGCTAGTGGCAAACCAACAGATGGAATGGATCTTGCCTGCCATTGCACGTGGCTTTGCAAAACAAGGACAACTCGACTCGGCACTTCGGGTAACGCAAGCGATGAACGATAAAAACTACAAAGCACAAGCACTGATTGCGATCGCCCAGGTTTACACTAAACAGGATGCAGCAGAGCAAGGCAGCATTCAGTCTATACTTGCCAACCCTATGACCTTGCTCAGAAGCCTGTTTGGAGATTCAGAGCGGGAAAAAGCTGCTAAGAAGGTGCTGGACCAAGCGCTTCAGGTAACGCAATCGTACTAAATCATAGAAACAAAGGTAGCGAGGCTGCAACAAAACCCTACGCGATCGCTGTACTACCTGAGCAGCAGAGAATTCAGCAAAAAGCTTAGAAATTGAATTCTCGAAAATAGTCAGGTTCGCATGATGAGACAGCTCTGAGTTTTCTGCACTACTAAGGTCACTTGACTGACACAGTATTAGCGTTGCTATCAAAAACGAATTGGCAATCGTCCAAAGGAAATTTGCTTCGCAAACAGCTAACATTGCCTTGCAAGTAGGCTCCTCTAGTCAAAGTCATCTGACGTCAAAGTCATCTGAAAGAGCACTTTAGCACCTCCTTGTAATGGCACTTAAGCAAGTCCGCTAACACCACAAGAATGTGACAAGGCATTGTAAGAATGTGAAAGAAGTTGAGTATTGGGACTCACTACACTATCAGTAAATAAAACGTGGAAGCAACCTCAGGAGGGAACCGCTGTTAATAATACTTAGACGGAAATAATCTGTCTAACCTTCTAAATAAATGGTCATGAGTAAACAGGGCTTTTCGTAGGATGGGTTAGCAATAGCGTCACCCATGCTGCTCAAGGATTTGATGCGTTACGGCTACGCCCTTTAGCGAAGCCATGCCGCAGGCTTTACACATCCTACGTTTAATTAGGGCTGTCTAACCTCCTAGTTCGGAATGTATTACAGATTCGACTTCTGTCTAATCTTGCCATTTTGGGTAGATAGGCAGAATAGGAGGGAGAAAATTCGTCCAATAACAAGTTAGGCACTGTCCCATCTCTTTCACCTACCTTTTATGCCAAATCAACTTGCACCGGAAATCGAGCTGCTACACGCAGCGTATGCGTCCTTCAACGCACGTGACCTTGATGCCGCCCTCGCCCTGATGGCTTCCGACGTGGTTTGGCCAAGAGCATTCAAAGGCGGTTTTGTCCATGGGTCTGAAGCAGTTCGTGCTTACTGGACGGAGCAGTGGAGCGAAATCAATGGACACGTCGAGCCAGTTACCTTTCACATAGAGGATGCTGGGCAGATCTTGGTCGAGGTGCATCAGGTCGTGCGCGATCTGTCTGGAGCCGTCCTTGCCGATGAAAACGTCGGTCACCGTTTCACCATTGAGGATGGCTTGATTCAAGCCATGGAAGTCTGCCCACTTCCATTGTCCGACCTCGATGCCTAACAACGTTAGGTGGAAGCTTCACAAAAAAAGGTAACCATCATGATGCTTGAAAATAAAGTGGCTTTAGTTACTGGCAGGAAAATAGGTATTGGTCGAGCCACTGCAATTGCGTTTGGTGCTGCTGGTACATAAGTGATCTTCTCCGACAAACCCGATGTAGAAAGGGAAGCAACTGCTACTCTGATTCGCCAGACGGGAGCGGAATGCTTGTTTGTGAAATCAGATGTATCGAGTGAAGCGGATGTGTAAGCCTTAGTGCAGAAAGCGATCGCCGCCTACAGCAACCTCGATTGTGCATTTAACAATGCTGGAATTGCTCGGGTTGTTAAACCGCTGCACGAACAATTGATCGAAGATTTTGACAAGATTCTGTCGATCAATGCGCGAGGGCTATTTCTGTGCATGAAATATGAAATTCAACAGATGCTGATCCAGGACAAAGGCGTGATCGTGAACAATTCGGCAACGAATGGTCTCGTTGCGCGGCGTTGCTGAATAGTGGGAGGAATCAAGCAGGAATCGGGACATCTCGAAATTTAAAGTCTCGAAATTTAAAGTAGTAAAGGTAACAAGCGGATTGAACGTCTCAGCCTTGCTTCTGATTTGGAATAGCACAATGTTTTGCGATGTAATCGTGCTAGACAGACGGATGTAATTTTGCTTACCCCTTCTCTTGCCATGCTCAATTTCATCCTTGACCGGATCGAGAATATCACTCTCGCATTTCGCTATCAGTAATGTCGTTCATTGTCACCACTGCTGCCAAGGGTTTTTCAGTTTTTTCGTCTACACCCAAGTGCAACTTCGTCAAGTGCCCCGCTTACTGATGCCATGTTGCCGGATCTTCCGCTCCCCTTCTCCATACACTTTGACGCCAGTAAAATCGACAACCCCATGCCGAGCACCACGCTTGGGCAGTACGGGTAAGGTGGCTGCAAACCGCCCCAAGCGTCACGATCAGGTGCTGTGGTCGAGCACCGGCAAATCGATCTCCATTAACTCGAGGATTGATTCTAGAAATTCTTGGCACTGCCGTCCTGCTAACTTGTACACTGCCTTAAGCATTGTCATGGTGCAGATAGCGAGATCACTGTGGAAGTCTAAAGCTCCCGACTTGCCGCTGAAGTTGGGAATTACCCACTGCTCTAGCATGGCTTCGTCCATCCAGAATGTTAGGCTTTCCCGTTGCTTGAGTGCAGCGTTATACTCAGATGCAGTTGTGAATGCGGTAGCTCATTGCTGTGAAGGATTGTTGGTGGTACCTCAGCCCTACCACGTCACCCTTCCGCAACCCCTTCATGCAATAAAGCTAAGCCGAGATAGATGCTGAAAACAAAAACTGTGACAGAGAACCTTCCTAAAGTGATCGAACTCGGTCAACGGTTTGATCATACAACCCCGGTGTTATCCAGTCGGCAAAGGGGCTGGAACGGGATTGTGGTTGAGCAGTATCAGCATCTTTCAAATTCATTTGAAGTTGAATTCCCTGCCCCATCAGATCATTGGCTCGTCTTACCCTTAGGGCAACCTGTCCTTGTAACCCAAAAGTCTGACGATCGCTTGCATGAATCCATCATCCAGAGGGGCGACACCATCCTTGTTCCTGCTGGACAACCGAAGTACTGGTGTCGGCGCGAAGGCATCTGCTGTGCGGTGCACATGCACTTAAAACCGGAGATGATTAGGCAAACCGCTGAAGCATCTGAAATGGATACAAAACGAACCGGTCTTGTGGACTGTTCCGGTAAGCAAGATTTACAGCTGCATCAGATTGCCATGCTGCTTTTAGCTGAGTTGGAGTCTGGTGGCATGATGGGTCAATTGTATGTTGAATCACTCACTCAAGTATTAGCTATCCATCTTCTAAGACATTATTCTACCGTTACGCAAACCATTACATCTGAGAACAGAAGTTTAAATCATATTCAGTTGCAACAGACGATCGATTATATTCACACTTACCTGAATCGAGATTTGTCACTCGCTGAACTGGCAAGCGTCATTAATATTAGCCCCACATACTTTGCCAGTTTATTCAAACAAGCGATGGGAATATCGCCCCACCAATATGTGATTCAACAGCGAGTAGAACAGGCGAAAGTAATGTTGAAGAGAACAGATTTGACAATTGCCGACATTGCTTTACAAGTCGGTTTTTCCAATCAAAGTCACTTAACACGACACTTTAAGCGATTCACCGGCATGACACCAAAACAGATTCGTTAAACATCATAAGAATGTGACAAACTGCTATAAGAACCTACAAAAAGTTGAGCATTGGAACTTATTACACTCAGTTGATTAGGACAAGCGTAGCTGTTTTACAGTGAGGAGCAGAACGGAGCTACTCCTCCGTGTTGCCCTATGACGGTACTACTTTTTATGTCCTTTCTGTGAGTTGCAAAAACTGGTTAGTGGTAAGGTCGGTAAACCTAGACACGGCTAGCTCCTCTCCAATCGCTACTTCGGTATGGTCAACTTAACTGGGTCTGCTCAGAATGCAGCACAATCATGCTTCCATCATCAGGTACACTGAATTGATGCAGCAGTTTTCAGGCAAGCGACTGCTCGCAGCTCAACGAGCAAGATTAATACTACAAGCTTAGACTTGGTGTGAGCTAGCTACTTATCCCACTATCCTTTAATGCGCCACCAACAATTCCGACCGATCAACGAAAGTTAGAGAACGTGTCAGCGAAAGTTGGAGGTGAAAACCCCTTCCTGAGCTAGAAGTGCAATCTAACCAGAGCAGTTACGCTGTGAGCAGCCTTTAAGCAACCATTTTCTGGTCGGTCCGGGTTGCATCCGGAAAGTGGTCATACGAAACTCTAGATGCCAAAACAAGGGTTATATAGACTTTTTATTTTGAGCTTTCTAATCTTTTTGCTTATCTAGTTTTTCGCTTGGTAGTGCAACGCTATTTCAATAAGACTAGGAGATTCGTCTTGAAATTGAAAGCAGTATGTTAAGGATAGAGGAGATAGCCTACAGGCTAACAACCCAAAGGGAGCGGACTTGCAAGATTGTCTATGAGTCACGAAGTATAGTTTTATAGCGGCTCATTCGGAACGTTAGCCTTACTTGAATTTATGTGCCTTTAGGCTCACTTGCTTCCCCATCATTACTTGAATGCTTATGACTCATTTCGGTATTATTTCTCCTACAGGCAGCCACCTGACTACCCACTTTGTTTTGGGACATGAGCTTCAGCGACGTGGGCATCGTGTCACCTTTCTGAATATTTTGGATGCTCAGGACAAGATACTTGCCGCGGACTTCGGCTTTAGGGTCATTGGTGAGTCGGAGCGACCGATTGGCTCAGAAGCCGAAATCTTGACTCAGAGAGGCAAGTTAAGTGGAATAGCCTCATTGAAGCATTCTCTTAAAACTGCTGAACAAGATATGCGAGTGATTCTTCAGGATGCGCCGTCGGTGGTTAAAGCTCAAGAGATTGAAGCCCTACTGGTTGATCAATGCTCTCCTGTTGGCGGAACAGTTGCAGATTATCTTAAAATCCCCTTTATTAGCCTATGTGCCGCCTTGCCACTAAATCGAGACATTAGCATTCCACCAATCTTTACAACTTGGTCATATAGCCCCACTTGGAGGGCTAAAGTACGGAACCGCCTTGGTTATACCGTATCAACCGTCTTAACGAAGTCCATCAGGCAGTTAACGGCGGAGTATCGGCAACAATGGCACTTACCGCCCCATGCTCATCCGAACGACAACTATTCTAAACTCGCTCAGCTTAGCCAGCAGCCTGCTGCCTTTGAGTTTCCTCGCGCCCTGCCACCGCACTTTCATTTTACTGGACCTTATCACACCTCTCTTGGACGAGAGAGAGTCTCTTTTCCGTGGGAGCAATTAACTGGACAACCGCTGATTTATGCATCAATGGGAACCATTCAAAATCAGATTTTCCCTGTGTTTGAGACAATTGCTGCTGCTTGTGTCGGACTCGATGTTCAGTTGGTGCTTTCCTTGGGGGGCGGCATGCCGTTGGAGGCAATGTCATCCTTGCCTGGGCAACCTTTGGTTGTTAGTTATGCACCACAGCTAGAGTTGCTTCAAAGAGCCGCCCTCACGATCACTCACGCAGGTTTAAACACAGTTTTAGAATCATTAACCCATGGAGTACCAATGGTTGCGATTCCAATTGCGAATGATCAACCTGGAACCGCTGCTCGCATCGTTTGGGCAGGCGTAGGGGAGCTGATAGCCCTGTCCCACTTAACAGTTGATAATTTGCGATCAGTCATTCATCAGGTGTTGACTCAGGATGCCTATAGAGTTCAGGCATTGCGTTTACAAGCGGCGATTCAGAACTCTGGTGGGGTGCAGCAAGCAGCTAGCATTATTGAAGCGGTGCTTGCAACAGGAAAGCCCGTTCTTAGAAATTCAGGTGGCATTATCAACTTAACGGACCACATTCAAAATTAGGCACGATTATTCCTAAGCAGTCTTGATCACTCTGGTTACGCAGCAGCATTTAGCCCAGCAACTTCTCGCCAATCTTCCAACCGTTGGCATAGCTGTTCTCGGTATCGTGTTGCACTCGGTTCATGTTGCTTTAGGTAAAAGTGCCCTCAAAGCGGTTCAAAGGCGGCTAGAAATCGTTGTGCTTGCCCCATAGATTTGAATCGCCGCATGCGTCGTTCTCAAACTCGTGTTGGCTGATGCGAATGCTTAACTCGGTTGTTCAATCCCTTTTGCTGTCGAGGTTCTATGCTCGGCATCACTCGTTTCTTTGTCGCTTCGTAACGCTTCAATTCGTCTGTAACGCTGACCCGGGGCACGAACTTTTGTTGCAGTAGCTGGGAGTACAGGAACCGGAAGTCGCGAACAAGGTGGAATCAGAACAATTATTCGATCGCAGCATTAACTTGACAATACTCTTCTACTGCCCAACTACAAAATACAAACGTGGAGGCGAAACAAGATGTCAGCAGAAGAAATTGCGTCGTTGCTCACGATTTATTTTTGTAATATGACAGCAATGAATGCAGAAGGTAGGATAGAGATTTTTTCTGGAGATGCGGTGATTTATGACCCAGTTGGAGACCCACCAAGGCAAGTACACAAAGATTTCCATCAGTTTTACAAGATGTTGTCTAGCATCTTTGAAACAATAGAACTATCAAAAGATAGCATCCTCTTTGTGAGAAACGGGGTAGCAGTCAAGTGGACGATCGGGTCGCTTCTAAGAAAGATCGCCATGTTACTGCGGAGGGGATTAGTATCTTTGAAATCAGTGATGTTGGTAAAATTCAAACGGTCTCGTCTTACTGGGATGAAGCCGCAATGATGGCGAAGCTGAAGGGTTAGTTGACGCCTTGACTGAAAATGTTTGCAGCAGAAAAAGACTCATCATGGTTGAAAGACCACCAGAGCAGATCCATCGTTCCAAGCGATCGCTCAGCAGCGATTTTGTCCTTTTGGGTTGCCTAGCTGTTATAAAACTGTTGCTCCATTTACTTACAAGTGGACGCTATGGCTACTTCTCAGATGAACTTTCCTACATCGCTGCGGGAGAACACGTGGATTGGGGGTATGCTGAGTTTCCTCCACTCGTCGCGGTGATTGCAAATATCAGCCGTGAGTTGCTAGCAGACTCCTTATTTGCGATTCGGCTCTTTCCCGCGATTTCAGGCGCACTGACGGTTTTTTTAACTGGCGTAATTGTTCGCGAACTGGGCGGTGGAAAATATGCTCAATGTTTGGCTGCGATCGCGGTTATCCTTGCACCTGGATATCTGTTTCTGCAAACCATTCTGACGATGAATGCCTTTGAGCCGCTGCTGTGGATGCTTTGTGCTTATGTGGCAATATTGATTTTGAAGTACGAAAACTCCAAGCTTTGGCTACTGGCTGGGTTGATCGTCGGAATTGGGTTGATGAACAAGTTTTCGATCGCGTTCTTTGCCTTCAGTTTGCTAATTGGCTTCTTGATCACTCCAGCTCGAAAGCTGTTATTGAATCGATGGCTGTGGTTAGGAATTGCGATCGCAGTCCTCATTTGCTTGCCGACGGTGATTTGGCAAAGTCACCACAGTTGGGCTTTCCTGGAGCATCAACGAGAGTCTAATCTATACGAGAAAAAACCGTTTCTTCAGTCCACGATCGATCTATTTCTACAGCAATTTATTTTGATGAACCCTGCGGCATTTTTACGGTGTTTAGGGAGCGTGCAAACGGGGATGATATGCCTGAGGCTCCTAACATAATTGTCAAGCACAGCTAGCGTTTCAGTTATGTTGAAGAAAGCATTTGTCGAACTCATATCGCGACTAAACCTGTAAACTTAGGTAAGTGGATTGTCAGCACAAATGTATTGCAAATCGTCCAAACAGCGACATGAATCAGGCGAATATCTTATCAAGTTTTGTTAGACGCATAGCGGCATAGATCGTGCGAATGCTAGGATTGCGGCATGAATCATGCGAAAAATATTTGTATTGCTAAAATGACTAAAAGCCCTTCTGAGTCTGGGGTCTAGCTGTTAAAATATTAGCGACATGATTGTGCGAACAGCAACATTTATTATGCAAACGTACATATGGGTGAGCGCATAAAATGGCGCGATTATATACTGTTGCCGCCTACATTACAGCGTATGATGATGCAATTGCCCTCAACGCCTGTGTGACAGCTTTACGATTCCAGTCTTACTGCATTCAACATATTCTGATTGTTGACAACTCATCCCAAGCGTTGAGGCTTTCAGAAGAAAATCAAGCGGACGATCGCCTTTTGGTCTGGCATTACCCTAAGAACATTGGCATTGCGGGGGGTCTGGCGTTAGCGATTCAGTGGGCTAGGCAGCGCCAGTACAACTTTTTGTGGACGTTTGACCAGGACAGCACACCGGCTTCTGATTGTCTGGAGCACTTGCTAGCAGCGTATGTAAAGCTGGCGACGGAGGCGTACGTGATCGGCATGATAGCTCCTACAGCGATCGATGCTCGTACGGGACAGACGGTAAAGCCAAGTCTATTTCTGGGCGATCGGTTTCGTGGCTTCGTGCCAGTTAACCCCACCTTGCCCTATGAATGCGATGCGCCAATCACGTCTGGGGCATTGGTGTCACTACGGACGGTCGCTCACGTAGAACCTCCAGATGCAGGGCTATTTATTGATGGCATTGACTTAGATTATGGGCTACGGTTGCGACAGGCTGGCTTTCACAATTTGGTTGTGCCAGATGCGGCAATGTATCATCGGTTTGGAGTGCCATTTCAGCTTGAGATACTGGGTCGAAAAAAAGTGTTTCAGCTTTATTCGCCGCTGCGCTACTACTACATTTGTCGCAATCATACCTATCTTGAATTACGGCATTCGCAAGGATGGTATCGGTTGACGTGTTGCCTACGGCGCCTAAAATTCTTACTGCTGACAGTGCTCAAAATTTTAGCGTTTGATGCTGCTCCCAAAGGGCAAAAAGCGATCGCGTGCGTCACCGGCACGTATCATGGCTTTTTAGGAAGGCTGGGCAAAACCTGGTAGGGAAATAAGGGAATAGGGAGTAGGGAGTGGTGAATGCAAATGAAACCAGTTGTAGTTTCCATTATTTTAGTCAACTACAACGGTGCAGAAGTTGTGCTGGACTGTCTGCGATCGCTCCTGCAATTTCTTCACACTGTTCCTTACGAAATCATTGTGGTTGATAATGCCTCTACAGACAGTAGTGCTGCCTTAATTGCTCAACACTTCCCAACTGTGAAACTCATTATACAAGCCGAAAATCGAGGCTTTGGAGCAGGCAATAACGTTGGTGCAACCGAGGCAAAAGGAGAATTTCTCTTTCTGCTGAATACAGATACGTTGCTTACAAGCGATGTGCTGCCACCACTGATAATGCTGATGAAAGAATACCCATCGGTTGGTATTATTGGGACAAAACTATTAAACGCAGATGGGACTCTTCAGCTTTCTGTGGCAGATGAAATTAGCATTTTTGGCGAGTATAACACACTGAAACAACTAAAGCAGTACACCGATCCTCAACAACGAGATGCGATCGAACAGAGATTTCAGCACGTTCAAACGGTGGATATTGTGATCGGCGCTGCCTTTTTTATCCGTCGATCGCTCTTTGAAACGTTGAGTGGGTTTGATGAAACCTTTTTTATGTACTTTGAAGAATCCGATTTATGTCAGCGATCGCGCGATCGTGGTTGGCAAGTGCTTTACACCCCTGATGTTCCAATCATCCATTTAGGCGGTTATTCTGTTGGCAAAGTATCTGATCGGATGCGGTTAGAATATCGTTGGAGTCAGATTTATTACTATCAAAAACATCGTCCGTTGTGGGAACAAGTTGTTTTAAGAGTTTATTTAATCGTTAAATTCACGATCGCTGCTTTAAAGGCACCCAGCCCAATTAATCTAAAAATCCTGCGCTTTATTCTAAATATTAATCATGCTCCAACACCATCAAAGCGGATTCATGCCGTTAAAAAGCTCTAGCGATCGCTTGCACTTATGACAATTTTGGTGAACCTATCTCCCGTTTTGCCACAGCCAACGGGCATTTCTACGTATAGCCTTAATATCGTCAAAGAGTTGCGATCGCTCAAACCCAATGTCGTCAGTTCGTTTAAAATTGAGGGCTATGCCTGGCATCAATCGCCACCTGATTTAACAGCTGCTTATGGGTTAAAGGGTCACTTAAAGCGGCTGCTCTGGACACAGTTTCAGTTGCCTAAGTTCTATCAAAAGCTAAACTCAACGCTACTATTTTCGGTTTTACCAGAAGCACCATTATGGTCAAACTGTCGTTCCGTCATCATGGTGCATGATCTCATTCCACTGCACTTTCCCAAACGCTTTTCTCCAGCAACGCTTTATAACAAGCATTATATTCCTCAAGTCTTAAAACAAGCTGCGCATATTATCTGCAATTCCAATGCAACCGCTCAGGATCTTGTGCAGTTTTGTGGCATTTCGGCGAGCCAAATTACGTCTATCCCCCTGGCGTATGATGCTCAACACTTTCGGTTTTTAGACTTGCCAACGCAGAACTATTTTCTTTATCTGGGTCGTTTTGCACCGTATAAAAATGTCCAACGTGCGATCGCTGCGTTTGCTCAGTTGCCCAATTATTCAGACTATGAATTTTGGCTGGCAGGTCCACCCGATCCACGTCAGTTGCCACTCTTGCAAGCACAAATTGAAGCCTTGAAGTTAACCAAGCAAATCAAGTTTTTAGATTACGTCGCCTATGAGGAACTGCCGAGGCTGCTGAATCAGGCGAGCGGGCTGGTGTTTCCGAGCCTGTGGGAAGGGTTTGGGTTGCCGGCTTTGGAGGCAATGGCGTGTGGCACACCTGTCATCACATCAAACCTGTCATCCTTGCTAGAAGTGACGGGTGATGCTGCCCTTTTGATCGATCCGTATGACGTGGCTGCGATCGCTCATGCTATGCATGATCTAGCAACAGATGTTGGTTTACGCGCTCAACTCCGCACAGCCAGCCTTGCCAGAGCCAGCCAGTTTAGTTGGGCAAAGACTGGACACGCAACGGCTGAAGTCTTGCAGCGTTTTAGCTAGGTTGGTACGCAGAATGCACGCAGATTCAAGGGATGGACACAGGCATGGGTTATGAAGTGCAGAGAAGGGGGGCGATCGCCGCAAGGATTCGCTCACGTTGGTATCTAGCCGCAGTCGGGTGCCTGCTCCTGCTGCTGGTGGGCTGTAACTTACTGCTCAAACCGCCTGCTACTATCAGCGTTCACTTGGCGTTGGGCAACCCCAGCAATGCCACAGCCAGTCCTCTTAGCCCAGACAACTACCTGATGGTCAAGCCGGAGTATACGCTGTCCTACAACAACAGCAAGCGCATTCCCAATTGGGTCAGTTGGCAGTTGAATGAGTCCTGGTTGGGCACTGTGCGTCGCAGCAACGATTTTCGCCCAGATGATCAGTTGCCAGCAGAATGGTATCGAGTGTTGCCCACAGACTACAACGGGAGCGGCTTTGATCGCGGTCATTTAGCTCCTTCCGGCGATCGTACTAATACTCCAGACGCGAACTCTGCCACCTTTTTGATGACCAACATTCTGCCCCAGTCGAAAGCAAATAATCAGGGACCGTGGCAACAGTTGGAAAGCGACTGCCGTAGTTTGGTGCGGCAGGGCAAGGAACTCTATATCGTGGCTGGTGGCTACGGCAAGAAACGAGTGCTGACTAAGGGCAGCATTGTGGTGCCAGCGTATACCTGGAAAGTGATTGTCGTGCTCGATCGCCTCAATGCCGGTAGCCGAGCGATCAATGAGCAAACCCGAGTGATTGCGGTGAGTGTGCCTAACTTTGAGGGCATTAGAGAAACCGACTGGCAGACCTATCGCGTTTCTGTCGATGCGATCGAAGCGGCAACCGGGTACGACTTTCTGACCAATGTGCCAGTGGGTGTGCAAGCAGTGTTGGAACGCCGAGTGGATACCCAGTAAAAGCGTTCTGTCCTCAAGACGCTTCAGAAACCACCACTTTGGAGCTGACTTAACAACCGAGCGACCTCAGGCAGGTTTTTGTCGCCCGGACTGTACTCCACACCGCTAGAAAGGTCAACGCCGTGCGGCGTGGCTTGACGTAGCGCCTCCAGCACGTTATCGGGTGTCAACCCGCCTGCCAGAAACCAGGGGCAAGCTGGCTCAAATTGCTGAAGCGATCGCCAGTTCAATGTTTTTCCAGTGCCACCGAGCAATCTGGGATCGTAAGCATCCAGCAGCAGCGTGTTAACGCAGGCAGTATAAGCATCGACCTCGCTAAGATCCGACTCAGAACGAATGCGTAGGGCTTTGATAATTTCAACCTTGGGAAGCTGTTGTCGGAGTTGATCGCAAAACTCAGGCGTTTCGGAGCCATGAAGCTGCACTCCGCTCAGGTTGCCGATCGCCACCGTTTGACAAAGTACTTCCAAGCTGGCGTTGACAAACACACCGATGCGATCGCACAGCGGTTCATTGGTCGCCCGATCACAAGGAAGGGTGGAGACAATAGTGGCAATCTGCGCTGGAGAGACATAGCGTGGGGAGGACTGGGCACAGATAAACCCCAAGGCAGTCGCGCCGAGTTGGGCGATCGCCTGACCCTGCTCTGGTTTAGTGATACCGCAAATTTTGACTCGTAGACCCATGACTTGTATCGAAAGATGACACGTTCGTTAACTCTTGAAACAAAATTAGCTTTTTTCGAGGTTCGCTCCTGAGAGCTTTTTATAATCCTTCTTGTTTATAAGCGTATCAATCTTTAGGAGGCAAAATGTTTTACACACCTTTAGCGGCTGTTGCACGAAGCGTCGAATGGTCGCCCAACGTTGCCATTGTCATGATTGCAGCAAACCTGCTGGCGATCGCGATCGGTCGTTTTGCCATTCAACGACGTGGTGTCGGTCCTGCGCTACCCGTCAAAGCACCCGGGCTCTTTGAAGGGTTTGGCGTACCAGAATTGTTGGCAACGACAAGCTTTGGGCACATTCTAGGCGCTGGTTTCATCCTGGGACTTAGTAACGCTGGCGTTCTTTAAGCACTGGGCGTTTGGTGCTTGGTTACTACCGTTCTCCTATTAAGGCGTTTTACTATTGAGGCGTTCTCCTACTTAGGAAAGTGGCAGTCAAGTACTTAAGGTTGCTAATTTGAAAGTAAGACTTGACAGCCTGGGTGGTATGGCGATCGCTGTGCTACCCAGGCTGTTGTATTTAGCGCCTGATGGTCGCTCTCACCATGTATGCTGCATCCCCGCTTTTGGCTATGAATGCCCCCGTTTTCACAACGCTGTTTACAGGCTTGCTGCTTGCCTTTGCTGTGCAGTTGTTGTTGACAACCTTTGGTGTAGCGGCTGGTGTTACAGCGATCGGCTATCTGCCAGGTACTCAGTCTGACGATGAGCCGCAAGAAACGGCAACAAGCGGTGGGATAGCAGGCAAGCTTGGCTTTGCTATTGGGGCTAGCACTCTCTTGACTGTAAACGTTGTTTTGTTCATCGCGTGCTTTCTCGCCGTGAAACTAAGCCTCGTTAGCAGCCCAACCCTAGGAGCCGTGCTAGGTGTCGTCATCTGGTCGGGCTATTTTTTGAGCGTGCTTTGGCTAAGTACAAAAGCTGCCGGATCGCTGCTGGGGACATTGGTTGGTGCAATTAGTGGGGGTGTTCAAACGTTAGTAGCAACGATCGCGACTGCATTAACGCGAAAAGAAAAACCAGCAGACGCACTACCAGCCGCTCTGACTGAGCGCATGGCAGCGACCGAAACCAGTCTAGCGACCTTACAAGATCAGGTAGAAGCAACCGATCGCAACCTTGAGACAACGCTGCGAGAATATGTGCAGACCATTCAACCGCCCAAGCCTGATTTGCAGAGCATTCGGCAGGTAGTAGCAAGTGTGCTGGCTGATTCGGGCGTGTCCTCCGTAACGGCAGGGCTGGATCGCATCGATCGTCAAACACTGGTAGAGCTAGTCAGTAGTCGCTCTGATTTTTCGACCCGTGATGTGAACGATGTCGTAGATCAGCTTGAAGGCGTATGGCAGGAGGTGATGGGTGCCCCTAACGCGATCGCTGACCTCACCACCTTCTTCCAAACTGCCAACCCAGACCAACTGACACCAGAAGCGGTTAACGATCGTCTCCAGCGCCTTCTAGCGACTCAAACCCCCACGATCAATGATCAGCCAGTGGCAGACAAGCAGCAGTTGGGGATGTTAACCAATGCTTCACTAGAACCGCAGCAGTTGCTCAAGCGCCTGACGCGGATTGTGCGCGATCGTGTAGACCTGTCAGATCTGGATGTTGGCAGTCTTTTGCAGCAGTTCCAGTCGTTTACACAGTCATCCAAGCCAGCAGAAACGGCTGATCAGGCCGCGTTCCACAACACGATCAAAGCTGATGTTGAAGATTATCTACTCAATGCTTACCCCTGGAATTTAACGCGCAAAACAGTGCAAGCAGAATTTCAGGATGTCATTTACGACCCAGAAGCAAATCCCGCCGCCGTACAGCAGCAGCTTTCAGCCATTGATCGAAACTTTTTTGTGACGCTGCTAGAACAACGGGATGATCTGTCATCCAAAAAGGTAGAGAAAATTGTCGATCGCCTAGAAGAAACTCAGCAAGCCGTGTTGCAAAAGCTGGAGGCTGCTATTGCTGAAGCCCCGTTACAAGCCTTTAGCCAGCAGGTTGTGACCGATCTTCAGGCAGCGTCTGAAGCCGATTTAAAGCCACAGCATCTTCAAGAAAAACTGCGGTCACTGCTCCATCAGTCAGGTGTTACGGTCGATCGCTGGAGCGCTTACCTGCATCACCTCAACCGCGATCGCCTGGAAGCGTTGCTGACTGAACAGCGAGAATGGAGTGAAAAGACTTTAGACGGGTTGATAACGGCGTTTGAAACCAGTGTCGATCGCCTGCTGGCAGAGGTTCAAGCGCATCAAGCCGCCGTAGAAACAGAGGCAACCGCACTCTGGAAAGCTCTGGGCGCATATGTGAGCGATCACACCCAGACGCTTACTGCCCGTGATATCCAGCGTCAGCTTAAACACCTTACAAAAGCCACTGCGGTTGAATTTTCTGACTTGCAAGGCTACCTGCCATCGTTCGATCGCGCGACTGCTGAAGAGTGGTTAAGCGCTCACCCAGACTTGACCAAAAAACAGCGGCAGCGAGTGCTTTTGCAGCTAGAAAAAGCCTGGAGCCGCTTGCATGAGGCACCCCAAAAGGTTGCTGACAAAGTATCTGATGGTAGTCAGGTTCTCACTTTGCTGCAAGACTTTCTACAGAACCTTGACCTCTCTACGTTCAATGCGTCTGACCTGCCTCAAGCGTTGCTTGGCTACCTGAAGCAGCACTATGCAGACGTAGATTGGCTCGGTCAGATCGGCTCATTGGATTGGCAACCCCTGCTTGAATCCGTGCAGCAGCGACCGGATCTGACAGAGGAGCAACGACAGCAACTATTGCGGCAGGTGCAGCGATCGCTCTACACCATCGGCAAACTACCGCGTCGCTTAGCACTCCGCAGCAAGCGACAAGCGCAAAGCTGGCAAGACCATTTGACTGATTATTTACGCTATGCCGAACCGGATGATCTTAGTCTTGATCGCCTGCCACACTCTCTACAACGCCTGTTAAATCGCGTTCAAACAGTCTCTGAAACCGCCCCAGATTGGCAGCATCTAACAAATCTTAGCCGCGATCGCCTGGTGGCACTACTCTCTGAGCGAGGCGACATTGCTAACGATGACATTAGCCAAATTGTCGAGACGGTAGAAACGATGGTGCAAGAGGCGATCGTCCAAGCCCAAACCCTACAGCAGCAGGCTCAAGCTACCATCGCTAAGACGCTTGACCAGTTGCGTCACTCGATTGCCTCCCTGCCGCTCCCTGACCTGGACTACGATCGCATCAAGCAAGACGTTCAGCAAGTTTTGGTTGACCCTCGTGCAGGGCTAGAAAGCCTTAGCAGTTCCCTGGGAGACACGCTGCGCGACCAGTTGAGCACACTAAATCGCGATACACTTGCTGCCCTGATTAGCACTCGTGACGACCTTTCTACTACCTTTGCACAACAAATTACCGATCGCCTTGATGCCGCCCGCCTAAGTGCGATCGCCCAGATCGAAACCGTTCAGCAAGCCGCTAACCGTCGTCTTGAAGCGCTACAGCACCAGGCAAACGAAACCCGCAAAGCTGTCGCGATCGCTGCCTGGTGGCTCTTTGTTACAGCCTTATCGTCGGCGTTTACGTCTGCGTTCGCTGGTGCCCTAGCAGTTGGCGGCATCGAGTGGATTGAACAGATGTTAGGGGCATGAGGCAGATAGAACGAAGCTTTGAATTTCGAGTTTTCGACGCTACGTTTTACTATTAGTCAACGCTTGCTTCTAACAACCAACCTCTAACAATCAGCTACAGCAGTTGAAGCGAACGTTAGGACAGACTTAAGAAAGTGTTTGTAAATGCTGGTTAAGCAGGTTTCAAGTTCCTCGTTCGTCGGTTGTTTGTTAACCGCCTCAGCATCAACCGAATCATGACCACATAAACCATGCCTTCATGATTTTCAGG